>JBBSKJ010000238.1:0-4222 GCA_038256475.1 Micropepsales bacterium
TATTTCAGCGAGGACGACATGACCAAGATTGCGATGATCACCGGTGCCGGCAGCGGCGTGGGCCGCGCCGTGGCTATCCACCTTTCGGAAGCCGGCTGGTCTGTGGCGCTGGTGGGCCGCAAGGCCGACACCCTGGAAGAGACCGCCAAGCGTCTGAAGGGGAACTATCTGGTGGCGCCGGCCGATGTGGGCGATCCCAAGGCGGTCAAGGACGTCTTCGCCCAGATCAAGGACAAGTTCGGCCGGCTGGACATGCTGTTCAACAATGCCGGCATGGGCACGCCCGCGGTTCCCATTGAAGACCTGACCTTCGATCAGTGGCAGGCCATCGTGGGCGTCAACCTCACCGGCGCCTTTCTCTGCACCCAGGAAGCGGTGCGGATGATGAAGGCGCAAGTTCCGCGCGGTGGGCGCATCATCAACAATGGCTCGATCTCAGCCGACCGCCCCCGCCCCCATTCGGCGCCCTATACCGCCACCAAGCACGCCATCACCGGCCTGACCAAGTCCACCATCCTGGACGGGCGGCCCTTCGACATCACGGCCGGGCAAGTGGACATCGGCAACGCCGCCACCGAGATGACCGAGCGCATGACCAAGGGCGTGCTGCAGCCCGATGGCCAGCTGGCGGTCGAGCCGCGCATGGACGTGAACCATGTCGCCCAGGCCGTCACCTACATGGCCGGGCTACCACTGGAATCCAACGTGCCATTTCTGACGGTGATGGCGACCAAGATGCCGCTTTTCGGCCGCGGCTGATCGATCGGCGCTCGCCTGATGAATTTTTGCGCAAGTCGCGGAGCTTTTCCGCACGGCTGCGCATTGTCTGGTCATGCGAGCCTGCTTTCTTGGACAGAATATTTGCGCACTGGGTTTTGGGGTGGCGACGCTCCAGTTGACCCCGGTGCTGGCGGACGAAGAAACCGGCGAGCCTGCCCGGCTGGACGCGCCGCAAAAGCCTGTGGATCAAACCGGTACATCCTGGCCCAGCCAACCATCACCGGCCAGCGCCAATCCCCTGTAACAATTCAGCAACGTCACGCCGGCGCCAGGAAGTCTTTCAGCCCCAAAAAAGCCAGTTTGCCGCACGGACCGAAGGGCCGGGGCCTTGAATGGGGCGGCACGAATCTCGATATTGGTCGTTAATAGGATTCGCCTGTAACGATATTTTATTGCGATTCCGGTATTTGGTAGCAGCATGAGACTTATACTTTCCAAGATTTCCGCGGTTGCCCTGACTGTACTGTTGGGCGCCTGCAGCACACCCGGTCCTGACGCCCTGGCCCAAAACGATCCCTGGGAACGGACCAACCGGGATATCTTTGATTTCAACCTGGCCATGGACCGGGCCATCCTGCGCCCTGTCGCCCGTGGCTATCGCGATGTGGTGCCCGAATTCGCCCGCGAAGGCGTGCACAATTTCCTCACCAACCTGAATTCGCCGGTGATCCTGGCCAACGACGTGCTGCAGGGCGAGACGGACAAGGCCGGCAACACGCTGGGCCGCATCGTGATCAACACCACGGTCGGTGTCGGCGGCCTGATCGATGTCGCCAGCAAGTGGGGCCTCCCCTATCACGAGAATGATTTCGGCATCACCCTGGGCAAGGGCGGCGCGGCCGAAGGCTCCTATCTGATGCTGCCCTTTGCCGGCCCCAAGCCGCCCCGCGACCTGCTGGGCACGGTCGTGGACACGGCCTTTGATCCCTTCACCTATGCCATCTTCCCCGGCGACAACACCCTGATGATCGTGCGCCTCGGCATGGGCGTCCTGAACAGCCGGACCGCGCAGCTGGATGCGGTGGAAACCATCGAACGTTCCTCCATCGATTTCTATGCGACCACCCGCAACCTGTATCGCCAGAGCCGCAACGCCCGGATCAATGAAAGCAATTTCGGCACAGACGATCTGCCGAATTTGTAATCAGGGCCTGACAGAAACAGACCTGCCATGCGCATCCGCATGGCAGGTTTTTCTTCGCCCAGGCGCCGAGCTTAAGCGAGGCGCAATTCTAGGAAACTCGGATTACTCCGCCGGTGCCGGACTGGGCATCGGCTCGTGATCGCCGGGCTTGTCGCCCATCAGCCCGTGATACCACTTGTTCCAGAAGCCCGACGTCCAGCTTCCAAAGCGTTCCATGTACAGGAACACCACCGGGGTGGTGTAGAGCGTCAGAATCTGGCTGAGCACCAGCCCGCCCACGATGGAGATCCCCAAGGGCTGGCGCAGCTCCGAGCCTGCGCCCAGCCCGATGGCCAGCGGCAGCGCACCCAGGATGGCGCCGGCCGTGGTCATCATGATGGGCCGGAAGCGGAGCAGACAGGCTTTGCGGATGGCGTCCTGGGGCGACAGACCCTCACGCCGCTGCAGGTCGATGGCAAAGTCGATCATGATGATCGCGTTCTTTTTGACGATGCCTATCAGCAATATCACCCCGATCATGGCGATCAGGTCGAACTGGGTGTTGAACATCAGCAGCGCCAGCACCGCACCCACCCCCGCCGACGGCAGGGTGGAAATGATGGTGATGGGATGGATCAGGCTTTCATAAAGTATGCCCAGCGTGATGTAGATGGTCAGGATCGCGGCCAGCAACAGGAAGGGCATGTTCTGGAAGCTGCGCTGCAACTGGCGGGCATTGCCGGCGAACTCGCCATGGACGTTAATCGGCACGTTGATCCGGGCCATGGTGCGGTTGATCGCGGCCACCGCATTGCCCAGGCTTTCACCCGCCGGCAGGTTGAATGAGAAAGTGGTGGCGACGAACGGCCCCTGGTGATTGACCGCCAGGGGCGTGGTGCCGGGGCCAAAGCTCGCCACCGCCGCCAACGGCACCATGGTGGAGACACGAGTGGAAACAGAGGCGCCGGTCGAACCCCCGCCCCGCACACTGGCGGTCAGGGCGTTGAGCTGCTGGTTGCGCACCGCTTCAGCCGCCTGGGCCGCCGCGTCGGTGTTTGCCGTCGTGGTGGTGGAAGCCGTCGCGGAGCGTTGCGCGGTAAAAGCGCCCCCCGGACCGGCGGTGGACTGGGTGCCGCTGACACTGCCGCCCGAGGTGCTGATATAGATGTCGCGCAGCGTCTCCGGGCTCTGCCAGAATTTCGGCGCCACCTCCATGATAACTTTATACTGGTTCTTGTCCTTGTAGATGGTTGAAACCTGGCGCTGGCCGAAGGCGTCATACAGCGCATTGTTGACCTGGGCGATGTTCAGGCCCAGCCGCGCCGCCGTGGTCCGGTCCACTTTCATATCGACCTGAAGACCCTTTTCCTGCTGGTCGGAATTGACGTCGGTGAGCTCCGGCACCTCCTGCAGCGCATCGGTGATCCTGGGCACCCACCGGTTCAGTTCGTCCAGCGAATCCGCCTGCACCGTATATTGCTGACTGCCATTGCCGCCCCGTCCGCCGCCGCCGATCTGCCCGCCCGCGCGCAGGAACAGGCGCGCGCCCGCCACTTTTTCCAGCTTGGGCCGCAGCCGGTCGATCACTTCATCGGTGGAGAGCCCGCGCTCGGCCGGAGGCTTCAGGGTGACAAAGACATTGCCGGAATTGGCGGCGCCGCCGCCGGCAAAGCCGCCCACCGTCGCCACCGCCGGGTCGCTCTGGATGATCTTGATGAACTGCATGAACTTCTTTTCCATCGCCTGGAACGAGATGCTCTGGTCGGCGCGCAGGCCGCCCTGCATCGTGCCCTCATCGGTGGAGGGGAAGAAGCCCTTGGGCACGATGGAAATCAGATAGAAATTCAAGCCGATGGCGATGAAGACCATCATCACGATGGTTTTGGGATTGCTCAGCGACCAGTCCAGGGTGCGGCGGTAGAAATCCTGCATCCAGTTGAAGCTCTTGCGCGACCAGGCCATCAGCGGGTTCTTGTCCTCCTCGACCGAGAAATCGAGATAGGCGCACATCATCGGCGTCAGGGTCAGCGAGATCATCATCGATATGATGATCGCCACGGTCAGGGTGATGGCGAATTCGTGGAAGATGCGTCCCACCAGCCCGCCCATCAGCAGCACCGGAAAGAACACCGCCACCAGCGAAATGCTCATGGAAATGACGGTGAAGGTCACTTCCTGCGCGCCCTGCAGCGCCGCCTGCATCCGGCTTTTGCCGTTCTCCAGGTGACGGGTGACGTTCTCCAGAACCACGATGGTGTTGTCGACCACAAAGCCGGTGGAGACGATCAGCGCCATCAGCGAGAAATTGTTGAGGCTGAA
>JBBSKJ010000239.1:0-4215 GCA_038256475.1 Micropepsales bacterium
AAAGCTTTGTCAGCGATCCGGGCCGCCGCGCGCTTCTGTTCGATCTGGATCAGGCGATTCAGGGAGTCACGCCATTGATGCAGGCCGATGATCCGAATCTTCTGAAGCTGACTGCGGTCTATCACAACCTGCTGCGAGGTTGGTCCCGCACATAAGGTCCGATTGATAAAGTCTCACCGTCTATCCCCCTGACCAAACCGTGTTAGAAGGGCAAAAGACTGGAGCAATCGGTCAAAGGGGATCGCCGTGATACGACGCCTGTTGGGGACACTTTATATCCAGGTGCTGATCGGCATTGTTCTGGGCATGCTGGTCGGCGCGCTGTGGCCGGAGACCGGCGCGGCCCTCAAGCCATTGGGCGACGCCTTCATCAAGCTGATCAAGATGGTAATCGCGCCGGTGATCTTCTGCACCGTGGCGCTGGGCATTGCCCAGATGGGCGACATGAAGAAATTCGGCCGCATCGGCGGCAAGGCCATCATCTATTTTGAAGTGGTCTCCACCCTGGCGCTGGTGATCGGCCTTTTGGTGGGAATTTTCGTACGGCCGGGCGCCGGCTTCAACATCGATCCCGCCACGCTCGATCCCTCTGTCACCGCCTCCTATGTCAGCCGTGCCCAGTCCGACAATGTGACCGATCACCTGATGAACATCATTCCGGAGACCTTCTTCAGCGCGTTGACCGGGGGCGATCTGCTGCAGGTTCTCTTGATCGCCATCCTGTTCGGTTATGCTTGCACCAAGCTGGGCGAGCCCGGGCGCGTAGTGGCGGGCGGGCTGGAAAAAGTGGTGAAGGTGTTCTTCGGCATTATCCATATGGTGGTGCGGCTGGCGCCGATCGGCGCTTTCGGCGCCATGGCCTTCACCATCGGCCGCTATGGCATGGCCTCATTGTTGCCGCTGGGGGCCTTGGTCGCCTGCTTCTATATTACCTGTTTTCTGTTCGTGGCCCTGGTGCTGGGGCTGATCGCCAAGGTGATCGGCTTCTCGCTGTGGCGTTTCCTGTCCTACATAAGGGAAGAATTGCTCATTACCCTCGGGTCTTCATCGTCTGAGCCGGCGCTTCCCAAGCTGATCGAAAAGCTGGAGCGACTGGGCGCGCCGCCGGCTGTGGTCGGCCTGGTCGTTCCCACCGGCTATAGTTTCAACCTGGACGGCACCAATATCTATCTGACGCTGGCCATCCTGTTCCTGGCCCAGGCCACCAACATCGATCTCAGCGTGATGCAGATGCTGACCATCCTGCTGGTCGCCATGCTGACCTCCAAGGGCGCCAGTGGCGTCACCGGCGCGGGTTTTGTCACATTGGCGGCGACGCTCAGCGTGGTGCCGGCCATTCCCATGGTGGCGCTGGCCACCATCGTGGGCATCGACCGCTTCATGAGCGAATGCCGCGCCATCACCAACATCATCGGCAATGGCGTCGCTACCCTGGCGGTGGCGCGCTGGGAAAAAGTGCTGGATATGGACCAGCTGCGCGAGGAACTGAAGCGCGGGCCGGGTCCTGCCGAAGAGAAGCTGGCCTGACTGCCACGCAAATGCCACGATCCGCATAGTAATTTTCGGCCATAAATTGAGGGAGATTTCCATGACGTCCATCCGCCTGGCCCTGCTGGCCGCTGCCGCAAGCCTGCCCCTGATGGGCGCCGCCACGGCCCAGCCGGTGCCGTCCACCGCCGACGTCGCCAAGCAGCGAGTGTTCGCCAATATCGGGCTGACCAATTCCGAATGCATCCGTTATGACGCCACCAATGACCGCTACATCATCAGCAATCTGGGCGCGCGCGGCCCGGACAATAACGGCTACATCTCCCTGATGTCGCCGGAGGGCGCGATCACCAACCTGAAATTCATCGAGGGCGGCAAGAATGGCGCGACGCTGATCGATCCCCTGGGCATCTATATCCGCAATGGCATGATCTGGGTGGCCGACATCACCCATATGCGCAAGTTCGATCTTCAGACCGGGGCGCCGCGCGGCGAAGTCGCTTTGCCGGGCGCCAACCGCCCCAATGATATTTTCGTGACCGCCGATGGCACCGCCTATCTCAGCGACAATGGCGGCGCGTCGGGCACCATCATCAAGGTGTCGCCTGCGGGCGAGGTCTCGCTGGTGCAGCCGCGCGACGATATTATGGAAAAGCCCAACGGCGTGGCGGTGATGCCGGATGGCACGCTGATCCATGGTGGGCGCGGCGTGAACATCTCGTTCCGCAACGCCAGCACCGGGCAGCTGATCCGCGAAAAGTCCCTGCCGACTGGACAGTTCGACGCCCTAATCCCGCTGGCCGATGGCAGCATCCTGGCGGCCAGCCAGATCGGCAAGAATATCTACAAGGTGTCGCCGTCGGGCCAGATCACCGAAGTGGCCAAGGAAATCGCGGTGCCCGCCGCCATCGGTTACGACACCAAGCGCAACCGCCTTCTGATCCCGCAGATCGCCGCGGGCAGCATCACCATGGTGGACTTGCCTTAAGACCGGGCCTTCAAACCGGGCCTAAGGCGCGGCCTGGATTTTCACGAAGGTGCCATCCTTCAGCTTGCTGAGGTCGCCGGCAGCCAGCCGCTCGCCCGCCGACAGGCCTGAAAGGATTGTCACGCCCTGCTGGGTCTGTGGACCCAGCGCGACGTCGCGCTTTTCGATCCGGTCCTCGCTGCCGATCACATAGATCACGCCGGTGCGGCCGCTGGTTTGCACCGCGTTGGCGGGCACACTGAAGCGCGGGCTCGCCTGCGCGGTCGCGGTAGCGTCCGGCGCTGTCATGAAAGAGACGCGGGCCGCCATCTGGGGCAGGATGCGGCGGTCCTTGGCCTTGATGGCGACGCGCACCTTCACCGTGCCCTTGCTCTGGTCGGCGGTGGGGATGATGGCGATCACCGAACCGGGAATGTCCCATTCGGGATAGGCATTGAGATGAATGGTGGCTTCGCCGCCCACCTCCACCCGCTCGATATAGTTTTCCGCCACGTCCACTTCGACTTCCAGCGAATCCATGTCGACGATGGTGGCGATGCCGGTGCGGGTAGAGCCGCCGCCGGCGGCCGCCGGGGCCACGACTTCGCCCACCTGAGCCACCTTGTCGGTGACCACGCCGGTGAACGGCGCGCGGATCAGCGTGTCATTCTGGTTGCTTTGGGCCAATGCCACCGCAGCCTGGGCCACGGCATACTGGGTCCGGGCGGCGTCATAAGCGGCGTGCTGGTTTTCCACCGCATCGGTGGAGATGGCGCCTTGCTGCTGGAGGCCGCGATAGCGGGCATAGATCGGCGCGGCGTTGTCGAACGCGGCCTTGGCCTGGACTGCCTGCGCCCGTGCCTGGCGCAAGGCGGCGACATAATTGGAATCGTCGAGCCGGGCGACGACCTCGCCTTCCTTCACATTCTGGCCTTCCTCGACATTGAGCTCCACCACCTTGCCCAGAATCTTGGCCGACAGGGTCGCCTTGCGCCGCGCCACGACATAGCCGGACGCATCAAGGTTCACGCCGCCGGATGCACCCACGCCGCCTTCGACGGTCACGGCCTGCACCGGCACGCGGCTGTCCGGCCAGAAGAACCAGGTGGCGGCCGCAATCGCGATCACCGCCGCGCCGGCAGCGCCATAGGCAAGCGGCGAGGTTGCTTTGCGCTGAACCGGTTTGCGCTCGATCTTCAGGGAATTCAGAAGCGAGGATTTGTCATTTTGAACGCTCATACCCAGCCCTATGTCGCCCGCAGTGCTTCTACCACGGGACGCCGGGCCGCGCGAATGGCGGGAAACAGCCCGCCCAGCAAGGCCACGACGATGGCCCAGGTAACGCCCAACTGAATTTGCGCCGGCGAAACGGAAAGGTAGAAGACGCTGTTGCCGAACACATCCTGCTGGCCGTCATTCATCGCCCAGGCAATGCTGGCGCCGAGCGGAGCGCCCGCCACCGACAGCAGCACGGCTTCCAGGATCACCGAAACCGCGACCGGAAAGGCGCCATAGCCCAGGGCGCGCAGGGTGGCGATCTCGCGCCCCCGGGTGCTGACCGCCGAATACATGGTGTTGAGACAGCCGAACAGCGCGCCGATCGCCATCACCGCGCCGACGATGTAGCCCAGCAACGCGAGTCCGAAGATGTTCTGGCTTCCGACGCGTTTGTACCAGTCGGAATGGCGCTCCACCGTGACCGACACCGCCGGATTGGTGTTCAGCGCCTTTTTGAGCGTCTCCAGCGAATCCTGCGAGGC
>JBBSKJ010000240.1:0-4214 GCA_038256475.1 Micropepsales bacterium
ATCCCCGGTCAGTTCACCTTCCGCTCGCTGGCGGGCAACATCAGCAAGTACGTTTCTGACTCGGGTATCCCGGGCACCCAGAGAAACGTTGAACTTGCCGGCGTCCTTGGCGGCGGTGGCAACAGCCAGACCTACAACCAGTCTGGTGGTAACACCGTGACCTGGAAGTTGCAGAACACCCAGAGCTACCAGAACGACGTCTGGGGCATCACGGTGACGGAGCGCTGGTATGCTGGTGGTCGCTTCACCAACAAGAACGTGCTCGTCTGCGCGCCTGGCACCTGCCCGGCACCGACCACGCAGACCCCGACCATCAACTTCAACAAGGTGTCTTCGATCCTGTACCTGGACGTTGGCCTGAACTGGAATGTCTCGGAAGGCACCCAGCTCTACACCAAGATTGACAACGTCACGAACGCCCTTCCGCCGGACACCGGTACGCAGAACCCGAACAACACGCTGTATGACGTGATCGGCCGCATGTACCGCGTCGGCGTGCGCTTCTCGAACTAGTCGAAAAGCATACAGTCAAGAATCAGGGCCCCCGGAGACGGGGGCCCTTTTTCTTTGTCCGGGCCGGATCGGGAACTTTTTCCTGTACGCCAGATGAACGGCGCCCTCAGATCGGGTTCAGGGCCGGTGCGTCACAGTCCTTTGCAACGACGCCAGATGACGTCCAGCCACGCTTCGTTGAAGCGCGCAAAGGAAAGGACCGAAGTCCATGAAACGCCTGATATGCGCCGCTCTTGCCATGTCACTCCTGGGAGCCACTGCTGCCTCCGCGCAACCCTACCATCGCGGTGGTGGTCATCACCGTGGACACAATGGTGGCAATGGCGCCGCGATCGTCGGCCTGAGCCTTGGCCTTCTTGCCTTGGGCGCGATCGCAGCCTCGTCCCAGCGCGACCGCTATGGCGACCGCTACTATGACAGCTACAGCTATGGCCCGCCCCCGCCGCCCCCGCCGCGCTATCGTCAGCGCTACGGCTATGACGGCTACGGCTATGACGGCTACGGCTATCGCTACTAGTCGAAGCAGTTACGAAGCAGCAAAGGGCTCCGGCAATGCCGGGGCCCTTTTGCTATGGGGCATATGGCGTGCCCGCAGCCTGCCGGACGTCTTGCGCATCACTTGAGCCGGGCCTAAACGGGATCGTCCTTTTGTATACAGCGGCTATGTCCGAGCCACGCCCGCATTTTCGCACCATTGCCCTGATTGTGGGCGCCGCCCTGTTCATGGAGACGCTGGACAGCACGGTGCTGGCCACGGCCTTGCCTTCCATGGCGCAGGAACTGGGGGTTTCCGCGCCCAGCCTGTCCATCGCCCTGACGTCCTATCTGATCAGCCTGGCTATCTTCATCCCGGTATCGGGCCGGATCGCCGACCGATTCGGCGCGCGCACGGTGTTTCGCAGCGCCATCATCCTCTTCACCCTGGGCTCGATCGCCTGTGCCCTGGCGCCGAATGTCGCCTTCCTGGTGGCGGCGCGCTTTGTCCAGGGCATAGGCGGCGCGCTGATGATGCCGGTGGGCCGGCTGGTGCTGATGCGCAGCGTGGAAAAGCGCGACCTGATCCAGGCGACCTCCTGGGTCCTGATTCCCGCCATTATCGGCCCGATCCTGGGACCGCCGCTGGGCGGCTTCTTCGTCACCTATCTGAACTGGCGCTGGATTTTCTACATCAATGTCCCGATCGGCATCCTGGGCGTGGTGCTGGTCAGTCTCTACATCGCCAATACCCGTGGAGACGCTTCCGCAAAGACCGATTTTCGCGGCATATTCCTGTCCAGCCTGTCGCTGGGACTGCTGCTGTTCGGGCTGGAACTGATCAGCCATCGCGGCGCCCTGTTGCTGTCGCTGGCGCTGCTGGCGGTGGGCGCGATCCTGGGCGCGCTTTACATCCTGCACGCCCGCCGCACGGCGGACGCTATCCTGGACATCTCGCTGATGCGGCTGCCGACCTTCGGCACCTCCGTCATTGCCGGGGCGATCACCCGCATCACCCAGGGGGCGCATCCCTTTTTGCTGCCGCTGATGATGCAGCTGGGCTTTGGCATGTCGGCGATGCAATCGGGGTTGATGACCCTGGCGACGGCGCTGGGCGCCATTATCGCCAAGCCCATCGCCCCCATCATGCTGCGCCGCTACGGCTTCCGCGACACCTTGATGATCAATGGTTTTTTCTGCAGCGCCGGTTACGCGCTGTGCGGGCTGTTCCGCCCCAGCTGGCCGCTGACGGTGATGTTCCTGGTCATGGTGCTGGCCGGCTTCTTCATGTCGCTGCAATTCACCGGCTACAACACCATCGCCTATGACGAGATTCCGCCCGAGCGCATGGCCAGCGCCACCAGCTTCTACACCACCTTCCAGCAGCTGATGCTGTCCATCGGCATTTGCGCCGGCGCGGCGGGCTTGCAGGCCGCCATGGTGGTGCGCGGCGATGCCATGCCCCAGTTGATGGATTTCACCATCGCCTTCTGGGCCGTGGCGATCATCTCGCTCAGCGCCACCATCTGGAACCGGCGCTTTTCCCACGAGGCGGGAACCGAGATCAGCGGCCATACACCCCGCACCTGGTCCACCCGCCAGGTCATCAAGGAACCGCGAGGCCTGGGATCATGAGAACCGGATTATGAGCATCTTCAAGATCGGCGGCGCGATTTGCGTGAACCGGCTGGGCTTTGGCGCCATGCAGATCACGGGTGACGGTGTCTGGGGTCCGCCGCGCGACCGCGCCGAAGCCGTGCGAGTCCTCAAGCGGCTGCCGGAACTGGGCGTCAATTTCATCGATACCGCCGATTCCTATGGTCCCGACGTGTCCGAGCAGCTGATCCGCGAGGCGCTGCATCCCTATAAGGGTCTGCTGATTGCCACCAAAGCCGGCTTCACCCGCAGCGGTCCCCATATGTGGCACGTCAATTGCCGCCCGGAACATCTGATCGCGAGCGCGCGCAAAAGCCTGCGGCAACTCGGCGTCGAACAGATCGGGTTGTGGCAGCTGCACCGGATCGATAGCCGCGTGCCGCGCGCCGAACAGTTCGGCGCCGTCAAGCAATTGCTGGATGAGGGCGTGATCGCTCATGCCGGCCTGTCGGAAGTTTCGGTGGCCGACATCAAGGCGGCGTCGAAAGTCTTTCCGGTGGCCACGGTGCAGAACGCCTACAACATGATGGATCGCGGCAGCGACGATGTGGTGGATTATTGCCAGGAAAGCGGCATCGGCTTTATCCCCTATTACCCGCTGGGCGGCGGCGGCGAGCTGGCGCGGGCGGGCGGAAAGCTGGCCGCGCTGGCCAAAGCGAAGGGCGCAACCAGTGGCCAGATCGCGCTGGCCTGGCTGCTCAAGCGCTCCCCGGTCATGTTGCCGATTCCGGGCACATCGAAACTGGCGCATCTGGAAGAAAATTGCGCCGCCTCCGCCATAACCCTGAGTGACGCGGAATTCGCCAGCTTCGGTCACCGCTGACGCCTGCCGCCAAAACGGCTAAGCTTTCCAAAAATCACGGGGCGGAATCATGAAGACCCATTTGCTTGTCCTGACCTTGGCGCTGGCGGCGACGCCGGCCAGCGCCGGGCTCACCCGCTTCACGGTGGAAAAGACCACGCCGATGTCGGGCGGCTATGTCCTTCTGGAAGGGCGCTTCCAGGGCGAACTGGATCCGGCCAGCCCCCACAACGCCCAGGTCAACGACATAAAGCTGGCGCCGCGCAATGCCGCCGGAATGGTCGAATATTCCGCCACCTTCGCCATCGCCAAGCCCGAAGATGTCAGCCGTTCGTCGGGGATGCTGGTCTATGACGTCCCCAACCGGGGCAATGGCGCGGCGACCAATATCGGTGACGGTCATGTCCATGTGGTGAGCGGCTGGCAGGGCGATCTGGAGGAGGGGGCTGGGGTCCAATCCCTGCGGGCGCCATCCGCGACGCTCACCGGTCCGGCCTATGTGCGCTTTCTCGATATTCCCGCCGGCACCACCACGCTTTCGGTCAAGGGTGGCCCCCAGGGCAAGCAGGGCGGCCGCGCCTTTGAAGTGGCGACGGAAGAGAATGCCAAGCTGTTCTTCGGCGCGTCCGACGACGACGCCGGTAACCAGCACGAGATTCAGGGCCGCAATTTCGCCTTCGCCGATTGCAGCAAGACGCCGTTTCCCGGCACGCTGGATCTGACCAAGCTGTGCGTCAAGGACGGGGTTGATCCCAAGCTGGCCTACACC
>JBBSKJ010000241.1:0-4192 GCA_038256475.1 Micropepsales bacterium
CAAAACCGGCGCTGGCGACAGCGCCGGTTTTTTCTTGCCCGGTGCGGCGGCAAAAACCATCCCACCCGGCAATTCATGCCTAACGCTGTCCGGCCGCGCTCTTAAAATATCGCATTAAAATCAACTGCTTACCAAGTTAACGTGCTGGCACAAGCGTTGCAAAAGTTCCGGCGGGCCATGAGCCCAAGGGCCCGCAGAACGCGTGGTCCACCACCAGTAGAATGGAGAATACCCATGTCTTTTAGCGTCAACACCAACACCGGCGCGCAGGTCGCGCTGCAATACCTCAATGCCACCCAGGGCCAGCTCGACAAGGTTCAGGGTGCCATTAATAGCGGCCTCAAAGTCGCGTCGGCCAAGGATGATGGCGCTATCTACGCTATTGCCCAGAACCAGCGCGCCACTGTCGCCGGTTACTCCTCTGTCATCAATTCCATCAACAACGGTTCGTCCGCCATCGATGTCGCCCTTTCCGCGGGCCAGTCGATTTCGGACCTGCTGATTCAGATGAAGTCCAAGGCGCTTGCGGCCGCCGACTCCTCGCTCGATACGGCGAGCCGTCAGGCCCTGAACGCCAACTTCACCGCCCTGCGCGATCAGATTGCCACGATCGTGACGAACGCGGTGTTCAATGGCTTCAACCTGGTTGACGGTTCGACCACTCAGGTCACTGCGCTGGCTTCGGCTGACGGCACCCGCCGCATCACCACGGCGGCGCAGAACCTGACGCTGTCGGGCTCGGTCGTGACCATCACAACCACGTCCACGATCTCCACTCAGGCCAAGGCTTCTTCTCTGATCGCCACGATCCAGTCCTCGCTCACCAACGTCAACTCGGCCCTGGCCAAGCTGTCGTCGGGCGCCGCGAAGTTCTCGATCCAGTCAAGCTTCACCCAGAAACTGTCGGACACGCTGACCGCGGGTATCGGCAATCTGGTGGATGCCAACATGGCGCAGGAAAGCGCCAAGTTGCAGTCGCTGCAGGTCAAGCAGCAGCTGGGCGTGCAGGCCCTGTCGATCGCCAATCAGGCGCCGCAGACCATCCTGTCGCTGTTCCGTTAAGCCGACAAAACCTCTGTCGAGGGGGACCAAAGGGGCGGTGCGCAAGCATCGCCCCTTTTCTTTTTGCCTGGTTGCAGCGCCGCAGCAGGTGCGCCGTCTTTACACTTGTTCATATTTGCCTGTGCCGGCGTGAACCATAATTTTTCCAGCCTTTGCGCGGATTTGGCGAAAGCATTTTTTCGAAAAGTGGAAGAAATTGCCGGTCTGACCCGGCAGATTTTGCCGCAACCGGCAATTCTTGCCGGGCCTCGCGCGTGCTGCCGGGATCCCCGCCGCGATGGTTTTTCCTCGCCCTCGCAAAATCGATGTTTAACCAAAACTGAATCCGGTTCGGCACGGCGTTTGCCAAGTGACATCCGGGCAAAACGCCCAAGGAGACCCGCTTCGTCAACAAAAGCAGGCTCGCCATACCAGAACGGAGAGACCAATGTCGTTTAGTGTCAACACCAATACCGGCGCCGCGGTTGCGCTGCAGTACCTCAATGCCACCCAGGGCGCGTTGAACAAGACCCAGTCCGCCATCAACAGCGGCCTGAAAGTCGCCAACGCCCGTGACGACGGTGCCATCTACGCCATCGCGCAGAATCAGCGCAGCCAGGTGGCCGGCTATACCGCGGTCATCAACTCAATCAACAACGCTACCTCCGCCGTCGATGTCGCCCTTTCCGCGGGCCAGTCGATTTCGGATCTGCTGATCCAGATGAAGACCAAGGCGCTTGCGGCTGCCGACTCCTCGCTCGACACCGCCAGCCGTCAGGCCCTGAACGCGAACTTCACCGCTCTGCGTGACCAGATCACGACGATCGTGACGAACGCCACGTTCAACGGCTTCAACCTGGTTGACGGTTCGACCACGAAGATCACTGCTCTGGCTTCGGCTGACGGCTCGCGCCGTATCACCGCCGACGCCCAGAACATGAAGCTGTCGGGTTCGATCGTGACCGTGCGTCTGACCAACACCATCTCGACCCAGGCCAAGGCCTCCACTCTGGTGGCCACGATCCAGTCCTCGCTGACCAACGTCAACTCGGCTCTTGCCAAGCTGTCGTCGGGCGCCGCGAAGTTCTCGATCCAGGCGACGTTCGCCCAGAAGCTGTCGGACACCCTGACTCAGGGTATCGGCAACCTGGTCGACGCCAACATGGCCTCGGAAAGCGCCAAACTGCAGTCCCTGCAGGTGAAGCAGCAGCTGGGTATCCAGGCGCTGTCGATCGCCAACCAGGCGCCGCAGACCATCCTGTCTCTGTTCCGCTAAGCCACGGCATGGGCGGTGCTCCCTGGCACCGCCCAACGCCAACCGCTGCCGGACGACCATAAGAATATGGCGTCCGCCCCGGGGCGAAGGGAATTTCTGGTGGGAAGAAGCGAAAGACGGGCAGCCGGGGGGCCGCCCGTCTTTCGTGTTTTCGCCTAGCTTTTCTTGTGAGCGTAGCGAGCTAGAAAAGCTGGCGCCGCTTCGAGCCCGCAAAGCGGGCGAGGGTGGCTGTCGCCTACTTGGTTTGAATACGGATCAGGGCCAGCGCATCGTTGGCGGCCTTCAGCGCGGCATCATGGGTCGCGCCCGTGGCCAGCACCATCGCCGCGCTGGGGCGCTTGTCGCCGGCGGGCAGAATGACATCGCCTTCCTTGGCGGTAATCACCACTTCGGCAATGCCGGGAACGGCGCGTGCCTGTGCCTCGCCATCCACCGAGGCGACCGTGCCGGGTGCGGGGAAAGCATAACGCTGCACCACCGCATGCTGATGGCGGGGCGTCAGCTCATCAGCTGATACCGGCTCACCCAGGGCAAGCTTGATCGCCGCGCCGATGAAATCCACCCCGGTATTGAGCGGGATCTCGCGGGTGCAGAAAAAGCCGCCGGACAGGCGCGCCGCCAGTTCGATCACATAGGGTTCGCCCTTGTGCACCACGATGTCGCCCTTGACCGTGCCGGTGGTGATGCCCATGGCGCTGGCGGCGCGGCCAACCAGGTCTTTGACCTTCTGCTGGATCTCGGGCGACAGGTGACTTGGCAGGTCGCCGCCATTCTCGATGAAAAAGGGCGCGTAGCGTTCCAGGAATTCGTAGTTGCGGTCGGAAAAGCCCGGCGTGTGGCAGACGCCGTCCAACACGATGGATTCGGTGGAGACCTGCGGACCTTCCAGATACTGCTCGACCATCACCCGTTCGGACGGCGAGTGCGAGCGGGCCAGCATGAAGGCCTTGCCCATGTCTTCGACCTGCGCCACCCGCTGCACGCCGCGGCTGCCGCGGCTGTCCACCGGCTTGATGACCAGATCACGGCCACGCTCGATGGCGATGCGCTGCAATTCCTGCGGGGTGGAGATTTCCGCAAACCACGGCACCGCCACGCCGGCGCTGCGAAAACACTTCTTCATCGCCAGCTTGTCACAGGCCAGCTCGGCCACATGGACGGGCAGGCCGGGAATGCGCAGGCGCTGGGCCACGGTGGCGGCGGTCACCGGCGCATCGGCGGCGACGCAGATCACGCCATCAATTTTGCGAATCTTGCGGCTGTAGCGTTCGGCGGCGGCGGCGGTTTCCGTGGCGCCATAGACATCGGCGATCAGGCAGGAATCGGCAAAGGCAAAGCCCGGCGCGATGGGATCGCGGTCGGACACCACCACGGTGTGGCCCATCTCCTTGGCGCGGCGGGCGGCATCCGCCGCCTCGATCCCGCCCGATATGATCAGCAGTGTCTTGCCGGAGCTCATCAGAAGTACAATCCGCCGTTGACGTTCAGGGTCTGGGCCGTGATGTAGCTGGCGGCGCCCGACGACAGGAACACCACCGCATCAGCGACTTCCGCCGGCGTGCCCATGCGTTTGAGGATGATGGTTTCCGCCGCCTTCTGCACCGCCGCGCTGGCCATGCCGGCTGCCGCCATTTCCGAGGCGATCAGGCCGGCCGAGACAGTGTTGGACCGGATGTTCGATGCCGCGCCGAAGCGGGCGATCACCTGGGCCAGGGAAATCAGCCCCGCCTTGGAGGCGGCGTAGTGCGCGGTGCGGGGTCCGCCATACTGGCCGGAGACCGAACCGATATGGGTGATAGCGCCGCCGCCCGCCGCCTTCAGCAGCGGCATGAAAACCTGCGCCACCACAAAGGGGCCTTTCAGGTTGGCGTCCAC
>JBBSKJ010000242.1:0-4190 GCA_038256475.1 Micropepsales bacterium
CCTATCGCGGACGCTTCACGCCTTCGGCGCAAACGCCCCGGCCTCAGGTCATGCTGTCGGTGGCGGTGGTCTGCGCCGATACAGACGAAGAAGCACAGTTTCATTTTTCGTCGGCCCAGCGGGTCAGCGATGGGCCGCTGCCACCGCCGATCCAGGGTTATGAGCAGAAGATCGATCCGCAGCGGCTGGCGCTGATCCGAAAGGTCATGCGCCATTCCCTGGTCGGCTCACCCGACACGGTGGGCAAGGGGCTGGCCGAATTCATCGCGCGCTATAAGCCCGACGAGGTGATCGTCACCTCCCAGATATTCGATCATGCCGCGCGGATGAAATCTTTTGAGCTGTTAAGCCGCGTGCATTCGCCAGCCGGTTAGCGCGGTGCGGGGGTGGCGGGCGTGGGCTTGTAGGGCCCCGGACGCATGTCCTGGAACGGCGGCGCCGGCTGGGTCGGATCGTAAGTCTCCGTCCCAAGGGTCTGGGGCTTCACCGCCATGGTGCCGCCCGGCTCGTCCGCGTAAGGCGAGCCGTTGGGATTGCCGTGCGGGCCCATACAGGCGCCGAGGGCCAGGGCGGCAAGGGTTGCGGTGAGGGCGATGGCGGCAATTTGAATTTTCATGGTCTGAATCTATCCAATATCTGTGGTCTGGAACAGTCCGGCGGGTATTTGGGTTCCCGGCGCCCTTGGCAAGCGATACAGGCTAGGGGTTAAATATCCGAAAAATCGGGGGATTCAATGAAACGTCTGCTCGCCATCGCCTTGCTGGCTTCCGTCCTGCCTGCCACCGCCCAGACCCCCGCGCCCACCGCGCCGGCGGCCAAACCCGCGCCTGCGCCCGATTACAATGCCGGGGGGCTGCCGCGCACCCCCAGCTATGGCACCGTCGAAGGCCAGCCGGTGGACGCCCGTCCCTTCGAAAAAAAGGCTGATACCCGCCAGTTCCCGCAGCAGACCCGCGCCCCTTACCGCAAGGCCACCGATTTCAAGGTCGAGGTTCTGACCGACAAACTCTCGGCCGCCTGGGCCGTGGCGCCGCTTCCGGACGGCAAGATTCTGATCACCGAGCGCCTGCCGGGTCAGTTCCGCCTGCTGGACAAGGGCAATCTTTCCGCGCCGCTGACCGGGCTGGATGGTTTGAAGATCGGCACGCCGATGATGGCGCTGCTGGATGTGGTGACCGATCCGGATTTCGCGTCCAACCGCACCATCTTTTTCACCTATACCGAGTATCACGACCGCACCATCGGCAATACCTCGATCGCCCGCGCGGTGCTGGACGTGAATGCCAATGCGATCCGCGACGTGAAGGTGCTGCTCAAGACCCACCCCTTCCTGCCCAACGATCAGACCCTGGCGATGGGCACCAAGACCGGCGGGCGGATCGCCATCGGCAAGGATGGATTTCTCTATGTCAATATCGGTGATCGCGACAATGCCGGCAATCGGCCCTGGGGCGTGGCGCAGGTGAACGACACCCATCTGGGCAAGATCGTGCGCATCACCAAGGAGGGCGCGCCCGCGCCCGGCAATCCCTTCATCGGCGTTCCCGGCGCCCTGCCGGAAATCTGGGCCATCGGTTTTCGCAGCCCGAGCGGTTTGGTTTTCGACTCTGGCGGCACGCTGTGGCAGAGCGAGCATGGCCCGCGCGGCGGTGACGAACTCAACATCATCGAGCGCGGCAAGAATTACGGCTGGCCGGTCATCAGCCATGGCATCGACTATCGCGGCGCGCCGATCGGTGACGGCGAAGTCGCGCAGGCGGGGATGGAGCAGCCTGTGTATTACTGGTCGCCCTCGGTCGCGGTGGCGGGAATGGCCTTCTATCAGGGCAAGTCGTCCGCCTGGAAAGACAGCATCTTTATCGGCCTGCTCAACGGGCGCGGCGTGTCCCGTCTGAAGCTGGTGAACAACAAGGCGGTGGAAGAAGAAGTCCTGCTGAGCGACCGCAAGGCGCGCATCCGCGATGTGCGCATGGGTCATGACGGCGCGCTGTATGTCGTGACCGACAGCGGCGGCACTTCGATGAGCGTGAGCCCGCCCGCGACCGGGCAATTGCTGAAGCTCACGCCCGCCCGATAGGCGGCCGGCTCACTCGCGGGCGTAGCAGGCCGGGTTGTCGGCCTGGGTCATGCGCGTCACGCATTCGGAGACGGTTGATTGAAAGGCATAACCTTTCTGCGCCATGCAGATCAGCATCTGGCGGTGTTGGTGCACATCGATAATGTCATCGTCCCGGTGCGGGGCGCTGTCCATGATCTGGCGATGGCATGTCGTGACGTCCGCACGCGCGGGCGCGTGACGGTCACAACCGCCAAGGGCGAGCGCCGCCAGCGCTATTGCGGCATATCGTGTTCGCATTCGGCCTGAATTAGGTGCGCGGCAGCCGGAAAGCAACCAATTCGCCGACATGGCCGCCGCCGCCGATCGCCAGCACGATGTACTGGCGTCCGCCCAGCATGTAGCTCATGGGCGATCCGGTCTGGGGCGCCGCGATATAGACCGCGCCTTTTTCCTCGCCCGTGTCCTTGTCATAGGCGCGCAGCATCGCGCCGCGCGCGCCCGACGGCGTGGTGTTCATGCCCGCCTCGCCGCAGATCACCAGGGTTTTGGTCACCATTGGCCCGATCAGGCCCACCCGGCCTGTGCGCGGGATCTTCAATCCCTTCAGCGCCGGATGGTTTTTGATCGCGTCCGGCGTATCGCCATGAGCGATCTGCCAGTCATGCTCGCCGCTCGCCAGATTGATGGCGGTGATGGTGCCATAGGGCGGCTTCAGGATGGGAAGGCCGTCAATGGTGTTCTGACCGGAACGGAACCCGTCGCCGGCGGTGATCCCCTGTGCATTGTTGGTGCCGGGACCGGCGTTGGTGTCACCCATGGCGGCGGCGGGACGCGAGGTCACGCCGGCCACGCCGCGTACATATTCATTCTCGGTGAAACGCGGATCGCCCTTCACCACGCCAACCACGTCAGCGAGGTTCTGGGTGAAGACGAAGACGCGATAGGTCTGGGGATCGTAACAGCCGCCCGGCCAGTTGGTGCCGCCCTGGAAACCCGGCGCCAGCAGTGTGCCCCAGGTGCCATCGGGCGTGGACAGGCTGGGTGGTTCGAACGGCCCGCCGGTCTTGTAGCGCTTGATCAGCGCCAGGCCTTTGGCATGCAGCTCGGGGGTGAAGTTCAGGATGGTGTCGGGGCCGACATGCTGCACGCCATAGGGTGCGGGCTTGGTCGGCATCGGCTGGGTGGGCGCATACCATTCGCCCGGCACTTCGCCCTTGGGCACCGCGACGTCCGGGATTGGCCAGACCGGCTCGCCGGTTTCACGGTCCAGGACGTAAAGCCAGTTCTGCTTGCTGGGCTGGGCCAGGGTCTTGATGATTTTGCCATTGTGCGGGATGTCGCACAGGATCGGCGCGCAGGGGATGTCGCGATCCCACAGTCCATGGCGCACAAGCTGGTAATGCCACTTGCGCTTGCCGGTTTCCAGATCCACCGCGACGATGGTTTCGCTGAAGAGATTGTCGCCAGGCCGGGTGACACCCACCGCATCGCCGGTGGGCATTTCGATCGGCAGATAGGCAAGGTTCAAGGCCTCGTCGGCGGAAGCTTGGGCCCACATGCCGGTGTTGCCGGCCAGTTCCGCCGAGCCCTCCGCCAGCCAGGTATCGTAGCCGACCTCGCCCTTGCGCGGGATGGTGTGGAAAATCCATTTGCGCCGGCCGGTGCGCGCATCGAAGCCGCGAACATAACCCTTGGTGCCGCCCTTTTTGGCCGGAACGCTGCCGCCCAGAAAGGCTGCGCCGACGATCACGGTGTTCTTTGCCACCAGAGGGGTGGCATGCAGGCCGATAGGGTCTTTTTCCAGGTCGATGACCTGGTCATTGTCTTTTTTCAGGTCGACCACGCCACCCTCGCCGAAACTTTTGACTTTCAGGCCGGTGGCGGCGTCCAGCGCGATCAGCCGATAACCCGCCGTGACGTAAAGAATGCGTTCTTCCTTGCCGTCAGTCCAATAGGACACGCCATGGCCGGAATATTGCCGGGGCGCATTGCGGCCGCGCGCGCCTTCATCCTCGCTGTGCATCCAGCGGATTTCGCCGGTGGAGGCGTCCAGGCACACCACGGCGCGGCGTGTGCCAGCGGTGACATACATCCGGCCCCGGATGACCAGGGGCGTGCCTTCATACTGATA
>JBBSKJ010000243.1:0-4189 GCA_038256475.1 Micropepsales bacterium
AGCGACGTCTTGCCATGGTCAACGTGACCAATCGTGCCAATATTGCAGTGCGGCTTGTTACGTTCAAACTTTGCTTTGCCCATGACCTGCGTCCTTGTCTCTTTCGTTTCGTTCGGCTCGCGCCGCATTCTTCAATTCGTTTTCCGGTCCTTACCGGGCGTCTTCGTCGTCCGGCATCCGCCGGCAGGCTGGAGCGGGTGAAGGGAATCGAACCCTCGTCATCAGCTTGGAAGGCTGTTGCTCTACCATTGAGCTACACCCGCCGAAGGATCGGCTCTTCGTCTTCACTCACGTTTCGCACTGGCTGAGTGCGGTACTGGTGGAGGGGGCTGGATTCGAACCAGCGTAGGCGTAGCCAACGGATTTACAGTCCGTCCCCTTTAGCCACTCGGGCACCCCTCCGGTTTAATTCCCAACTGGTTCAACGGTTTAGAAAAACCAAATACCGGCCGGCGCGTCTGCTTTCGCTCGTTTATGGTGCGGACGAGCGAAAAAATACCTCCAAAAGGTGTGGCTGCGGATCGCGGGTTATTGGTCAACAGGGCCAAGCTGTCAAGGGCGGATTTCCTAGGAAAATCCCGGGTTTCGGTCCCCCGGCCCCTCGATCGCTTTACCCTTGCCCCCACTTCTTTATAAGCGCGCCATGCGCCACAAAGATACCAAGGGGGATTTCGGCAAAAGCCGGCGCCCCGGATTCGAAAAAACCCGCGGCAATCCTGAGAAAAAGCCGGAACGGCGCGGCCCCCAATCGGGAGGCAAGGCCGCAGGCAAGCCCGGATTCAAGGCGGGCTTCAAGCCAGGGTTCAAGCCCGGGGCCAAGCCCGCCCACCAGCCGGGCCGGACCGAGCGCCCTCAAAATGACGGGAACCGTCTGGCGGGCGGGCAGTGGCTTTATGGCCTCCACGCCGTCAAGGCGGCCCTGGCCAACCCCCGCCGCAAGCTCGGCCGGGCGGTCCTGACCCCCCGGGCAGCCGAAATCCTGGGCGAAAAACTGCTGCAACGGGTCCGGGTGGAGATCCTGGAACCCGGCGCAATCGACCGGATGCTCCCCCCCGGCGCGGTGCATCAGGGTGCCGCCCTGGAGGCCTCCCCGCTCAAGTCGCGCGATCTGGACGAAGTGCTGGCGCTCCACCATAGCGGCCGCCGCGTCATTCTGGTTCTCGACCAGCTGTCCGATCCGCACAATGTCGGGGCCATCCTGCGCACCGCCTGCGCCTTCGGCGTCACCGCCGTGATCGTGCAGGACCGTCACGGTCCGCCCCAGTCCGGCGCACTGGCCAAGGCCGCTTCGGGGGCACTGGACCTCATCCCCTATATCGAGGTGGTCAACGTCTCCCGCGCCCTCGACCAGCTGGCGGAGCGCGGCTTCTGGCGCATTGCGCTGGCCGGCGATGGCGGCTCCAGCCTGGCACAAGCCATCCCGGTGGGCGATGTGGCGCTGGTGCTCGGATCGGAAGGCGACGGCATCCGCCGCCTGGTACGCGAGCATTGCGAGGCGTCCGCCTTCATCCCGATCGATCGCACGGTGGAGAGCCTCAACGTCTCCAACGCCGCCGCCATCGCGCTTTACGAACTGCGGCGCGCGGGAACTTCCTCATAAGCTGCCGATCGTCATCCTCTGGCGGGTCACCGGCAACGCCTGAGGGCCGAGCTAAAACAACGCGGCGACCATGTCCTTGCCACCATAGTCCTCGATCAAGATAAGTACGCGATAGCCGTCGGTCGTTCGCAAGTTCCCGTCGCGGCCATACATCAACGCACCCTTGTTGCTCATGGTGCGCGTGGCCGTGTTGTAGGCGAAGCGCGGCACCTGCCCACGATAGTTGGCGCGGATCAGGGTTTGCAGTGTCTCGGCGTTTTCCGGTGACAGATGGATGCAGCCGGCGCTGTTGCGCGTGCCCAGCTTTGCGATGTTCTCGCCGCTGGCGGCATGGATGGCCAGACCCGTCTGCAAGCCCCGCCGCTCCCAGTTGAAGAACATGGCGTTGGGCATGGGCTGGTCCCAGCTATAGGACCGATAGCGCCGGTACATGCGCGCCGGATCGAGTTGATAATAACCTGCCGGCGTGGCGGTGAAGCTGGGGCGGCCGCGCGCATTGGTTTCGCTCTTCTCGCGCCCCGTCGATGCCGCCCAGTCATAGGCCAGCGCGAGCGTGTCACCTTGCGTCTTCTTGAAGACATACATGCGCTGCGCCAGCGGGCCCGACGCCGCCTTGCTGACATAGAGGAACAGATCAAAATTCTTGAGCATATCCGGCGACAGGCCTGCCTTCAGGCGCGTGCTGGCGGCCATGGCGCGGTTGCCCACCGGCGCATCGGGCAGCGGCGGATCGGGAATGCGCCAGCTGGGCTCTGCGGCCTGTTTCGCGGGAGCCCTTCTTTCAAGAGGCTTGGCGATGCGGATGTCCGGCGCAACCGCGCGCGGCATTCTGGGTGTGGCCAGCCTGGGTTCGGGCGGCTCCGGCAAATCATCGGGCAGGTCGGGCAATATCTCGATAGTGGCGAACGGGGCATATTCGTTTTCCGCCAGGAACGTATCGGCAGGCGCCAGCGCACGCGGCTCCACCGGTGCAGACGGCCGCGTCATCAGCAGGCGTTCTTCACCCGGCACCAGGGGGCGTATGGTGAGACGCACCACGGGCTCATGCGGATGGTCCAGGCTGTCCAGTAACGTCACATCATGATTGCGGAGCCGGTCCAGCGCCGGATGCAGCACCTGGCGCGCGAACTTGTCGGACAGGAGCTGCCCGCCTGTACCCAGATCTCGCCAAAGGTCGGGATGAGATTGCACAACCCCGGTCAGGGTGAAGACCGACGCCGCAGCAAGGTAGGACAAGGCCAGGAGACGTAAGGTAGACATGACACCGGGTGCGCGAAACAGCGGAAACTATAGCGAACGTCTGTTCTTATGTCCCATTCTGGGACGAAATATGGCCCGGCTCAGTTAACCCTGCCACGGCTCAATTCTCGCCAAATTTTCCGCTCTTGGCCCAGCCGCGCGGCACGATTCGGCCCGCCTGGGCGCGCTCGCCCCGCCAATCCTTGAGCTCGCCAGGCTCGAACAGCCGGCCATTCTCATCCTTCAGCCCGCTCTTCCAGGTGAAGGTCGCCGCATCCATCAGGCCGCCATCCTTGTAGCGCTGCAGATAGACCCCCTGCCCGCGCGCCAGTTCCGGCACCTCGTCCAGCTTGAAAATCAGAAGCTTGCGGTTCTCACCCACCACCGCGACGCTGTCGCCTTCGACGGCGCGGCAGGAAATCGCTTCGACACCCGGCTTCACATTCATCACCCGCTTGCCGTTCTTGGTCATGGCGACGGCTTCGTCTTCGTTGGTGACGAAGCCATGGCCGGAGGTGGCCGCAACCAGCAGCTTGCGACCCGGCACATGCGCGAACATGGTGACGATGTCGGCGTCCGGCGGCAGGTCGATGAAGGTGCGAATCGCTTCGCCATTGCCGCGCCCGCCCGGCAGCTTGGAACCATCCAGCGTGAAGAAACGGCCGTCTGTCGACAGCAGCATGATCTGGTCGGTGGTCTGGGCGTGGAACCAGAAGCGGGCGCGGTCGCCTTCACGGTACTTGTCGTCCTTCGATTGCTCCTTGTGTCCCGTCAATGCCCGTGGCCAGCCCTTGGCGGAGCAGACCACGGTGATGGGCTCGCGCTCCACCGCATTGGCGCGCTCCTCGACATGTTCGGCGAGCGCCGACAGTTCGGCGACATCGGCAGCGGCGGCAATCTGGGTACGGCGCTTGCCAATGACTGTCTTGAGGCCGAACTTCGCGTCCACCGCCTTCAATTCGTCTATCAGCCTTTCCGACTTGAGCTTCTCAGAGCCCATCAGCTTGGTGAGCTCCTTGCGCTCCTTGGTCAGCGCGTCATGTTCGCCGCGGATTTCCATCTCTTCCAGCTTGCGCAAAGAGCGCAGCCGCATGTTGAGGATGGCGTCGGCCTGCACCTCGTTGAGGCTGAAGGCCTTCATCAGCTTGGGCTTGGGTTCATCCTCGGTGCGGATGATCTTGATCACCTTGTCGAGGTTGAGGAAGACGGCGAGATAGCCTTCCAGCACCTCCAGCCGTGCGCGGATTTTCTCCAGCCGGAAAGAGGAGCGGCGCTCCAGCACTTCGCGGCGATGCGCGGCGAAGGCGGCCAGAACCTCCTTCAGGCTCATCACCCGGGGGACAAGGCCGC
>JBBSKJ010000244.1:0-4186 GCA_038256475.1 Micropepsales bacterium
CCTGACCAGCCCGGACGATCATCATGACGCCCAGGTGGAAATCCTGTGCGATGCCATCATCTTCGCCAAGAAGCGCTATTCCGACGCGGCGGCGGGCCGGGTGCGCAGCCGCGTGCTCGACAGCTCGACCGCCACGGTGGACAGCCCCACTCCGTTCCGCCTGTCTGATCTCATCAGCTATATCGACGAGCAGCTGGGCAAGCTGGAACGCCCCTATCCCACGCTCGCCTATCGCCGCCTGAAATCGCGCATCGAATCGCTGGCCAGCGATCCGCGTTATGTCTTCATGTTCGGCAATCCCAACATGGAAGACACGATGGTGGAGATCATGTCCCGCCTGTTCCGCATTCCCAATGACGGACGCCCCATCACCGTGATCGAACTGTCCACCGTGCCGGAGGAAATTCTGGACGTGGTGGTGCTGCTGCTGGCGCGGCTGACCTTTGACCTTGCCGTGTGGAGCAATGGCGGCCTGCCGGTGCTGCTGGTGTGCGAGGAAGCGCATCGCTATGTGCCCGCCGACGACCGCAAGGGCTTCTTTCCCACCCGCCAGGCGCTGTCGCGCATCGCCAAGGAGGGTCGCAAATACGGCATCTCGCTGGCCTTGCTGACCCAGCGTCCGTCGGAACTCGACACCACCATCCTGTCCCAATGCAGCACCATCCTGGCCATGCGCCTGGCCACGGAGAGCGATCAAAAAGTTATGCGCTCGAACGTGCATGACTCCACCTTCGGCATCCTGGAATATCTGCCGCTGCTGGCCGACCGCGAAGCCATCGTGCTGGGACGCGGCGCGCCCATGCCGATGCGCATCAAGTTTCACGAACTGCCCGCCACCATCCTGCCGGGCAAGAGCCAGAACGAGTTCACCCAGCGCTGGGCCGTCCCCAACATGGACCGGCGCATGCTGGAAGACACCGTCGCCCGCTGGCGCAACAATAGCGGCCGCAAATAGGTCCTTTTGCTAGGCGCTGGCCTGGGCCGCGCTGCGCCCATCACGCCAGGCCGTTAGCGCGGCGGAGGACTGGGCGACGGACTGGCGCAATTCATCCAGCAGCGCCGCCAGCCCGTCGGGATTGCCGCTCTTGCAGAAATTCTCCACGTCACGCGCCAGCGCGCTGGTCTGCATGGCGCCCAGATTGCCTGACGAACTGACCAGCATATGGGCCTGGCGCGCGATGCCGGCAAGATCGCCCGTCTTGGCGCAGGCGGCGATTTCCA
Source organism: Micropepsales bacterium (assembly GCA_038256475.1). GTDB lineage: Bacteria > Pseudomonadota > Alphaproteobacteria > Micropepsales > Micropepsaceae > Rhizomicrobium. Next base: position 1,222 of record JBBSKJ010000244.1, read on the forward strand.
GCATGTGGCTGTCGGTGTCATGGAGATACAGCGTGATCAGTCCGGCGAGATTGGCGGGCTTCAGCACCGAGGCCAGCTCGGTCAGGTTTGTGCGGTCGAGCACCAGCAATTCGGGGCGCTGACGGCCGCAGGCCGCTTCGTGCATGCGCGGGACCCCCGCGGCCAGCCGGTCCAGCTTGGCCAGCAGCAAGGCGGGCTGGAACGGCTTGGTGATATAGTCGTTCATGCCGGCGGCGATGTATTCCTCGCAGACGCCGCGCATGGCATGGGCGGTCATGGCAAAGATCGGCACCGCGCCATGGGGCGGCGGCAGCGCGCGAATCTGGCGGGTCGCTTCGACGCCATCCAGGCCGGGCATCTGGATATCCATCAGCACCAGGTCGAATTCGGTCTGCCGTACCGCCGCCACTGCCTGATGGCCGTCCTGCGCGATGGTAACGTGATGGCCCGCCTTGTTCAGCACCACCGTGGCATATTGCTGGTTGATCTTGTTGTCCTCGGCCAGAAGGATGCGCAGGCGCGCCTTGGCTGGATTGGCGATCGCCACCGTCACCGGCCCAGGCTGCGGCTGACCGGCATTTCCGGCACTGATCCTTTCCAGCGGCAGAATGAACCAGAAGGTCGAGCCCTTGTCCGCGCCGCTAGTGACACCGATCTCCCCGCCCATGCGCTCGACCAGTTGCTTGCAGATGGCCAGGCCCAGCCCGGTGCCGCCGAAGCGCCGGGTCACCGAGGAATCCGCCTGGGCGAATTTCTGGAACATGCGTTCGCGCACCTCCTCGGCCATGCCGATGCCAGTGTCAGTGACGGTGAAATGGAGCCGCGCCACACTGCCTGCCTCGCCCGGCAGAAGCGCGACCTGAACCGCCACGCTGCCGCATTGCGTGAACTTGATGCCGTTGCTCACGAGGTTGAGCAGGACCTGGCGCAGCCGGGTGGGATCGCCGCGATAATGCCCGCGCGCGGCCAGATCGATGTCCAGGGTCATGCCGAGTTGCTTTTCCTGCGCCTTGGACGCCATCAGCGTCACGGCGCTTTGGACCGTCGTCTCCAGGTCGAAATCGGTGAATTCGATTTCCAGCTTGCCGGCTTCCAGCTTGGAGACGTCCAGTATGTCATTGAGGATGGTCATCAGGCCTTCGCCCGATTCCTGCACCACCATGGCGTAGCGGCGCTGCTCGGGGTCCAGCCTGGTATCCAGCAACAGGCCCGCCATGCCCAGGATGCCGTTCATGGGGGTGCGGATTTCGTGGCTCATATTGGCCAGGAATTCCGATTTGACGCGGCTGGAGGCTTCCGCTGTTTCCTTGGCGCTGCGGTTTTCCAGTACTTCGGTCTTGAGACGCTCGCGTTCCAGCGCGCTGTCGCGGAACATTTGCAAGGCGCGGGCGAACTGGCCGATCTCATCGGCGCGGTGCTCGTAGGGAATGGGTGCGTCCAGATGATGCTCGCTCAGCGAGGTCACGGTGTGGGTGATGCGCTGGAGCGGGCGGATGACACGCAGCATCACGTAAAGGGCGGTGAAACAGGCCAGGCCGATGGACAGCAGCATCAGGGCGATGGCGATGAAAAATGAGCGATGGGCGGCGTTGACTTGCCGCTCGGCATGCCTGTGTGTCAGATCAAGCGCGGTTTCCGGAATCGCCAGAAGGCCGGTAAGACTGGGATTGGAGGCCTCGACAAAATCCTGGCCCGACATGGGCAGTTTCTGCCCCGCCACCAGCTGCGTCAGTATGGCCTCGCGCAAGGCGCGATAGTCGGTGAAATAGACCTTGCGGATGTTGGCAATTACCGCCTTAAGCTGTGCAGGTGTGGAAACACGCTTCGCCTCGATTTCGAGATCGGCCCAGTGGGCATCGATCTTTCCTTTGGTCTCCGCCAGCGACTGGCGGAGCTTCGGATCAAGAGGTTGATTGTCAAACACCGCCGTCTGCATGAAGCCGCGATCACGGCCCGCGTTCAGGGCCATAGTCCAGGCATCGTTGTTGATCCTCATCATACGGTCGATGAACGGATCGGCGCCGGCGGTGTGCTCGCCCAGCAATGCGGACTGAACGGCAAGTTGGCGTGACACCAGCGTTGTTACAGCCCTCCATTCCGCGAAAAGGTTGGGATCGCGCTGTTCGCGCGGCTTGCGGATCCCGTCGGTCACGCGGACGAACATGGCGCGATACCGTTGGCCGGCAGGACGCAATATGGTGAGCGGGGAGCGGGCGTCAACGACTGGCCGCTGCGCCACCTCGCGCAGCATCTGGTCCAGCGTCGCTTCGGAACGGCGGTGAAGACGGTCGAGGCGCGCCAAGGTTGCCGGCGGCGCCGCCTCGGGCACTTCCAGCTGCAGATGGGTGACGGTAAGTTCATGACGCAACGCCACCATGGCGGCCGTGATTGTGCGGACGCCATTCACCGCCTGCAGCACGGAGCGGGACTGCGCTTCGCGGTGATAAGCGCTGAGGGCCGAGAGCGCGAATGTCGACACCAGGACCACGACCAAAAGGCCGGTGATGACGGACAGCAATGTGCCGATGGATTGAAAACGCTGCACGAAGACTCCCCATCAGGGATCACGCCCCTGTTGGAAAAACCCTATCGTGACAGTGGTATGAATAGTTTTAAGGCAGCCCGCGACAGGGAGTTCCCTATTAACCTCTGCGCGCCAAACAGGCGGCATTTCCATGCCAAAGCTTAACGCGCCGCGTACCGCCAGCCATGCGACGGACACATTTGTGCATGACTGGGCGCCAGACCCGGCTGCGCGTCAGGCCCTGGCGAAACGCTTGTATTTGATGCGGTGCGGCTGGTCGGCGTCGACGCCCAGGCGGCGTTTCTTGTCGGCTTCGTAATCCTGGTAGTTGCCCTCGAACCATTCGACATGGCTGTCGCCTTCAAAGGCCAGCATGTGGGTGGCGATGCGGTCCAGGAACCAGCGGTCATGGCTGATGATCATGGCGCAGCCGGCGAATTC
>JBBSKJ010000245.1:0-4182 GCA_038256475.1 Micropepsales bacterium
CCAGTCCGGCGTGATACAGCGGCAGCAGGAAGGGTAGCGGGCGCACCAGATGCGGCGCGATGCGCATCAGGTGGCGACGCTCGCGCAGGGATTCGCGCACCAAAGAAAATTCCAGATTGCGCAGATAGCGCAGCCCGCCATGGGCGAGTTTGGAATTGTGGGCGCTGGTCGCGCTGGCGAAATCGCGCGCTTCCACCAGCGCGACTTTCAGGCCGCGCAAGGCGCAATCGCGCGCGGTGAAACAGCCGGTGGCGCCGCCGCCGATGATCAGGACGTCGAATATCTCGCTGGAGAGCCGGGAAAGGGCGCGCTGCATGCGCGCAAGGCTAGCGTTTCAGATCAGATAAGCGAACTGCTTACTTGATCTTGCCTTCCTTGAATTCGACATGCTTGCGCAGCACCGGGTCATACTTCTTGATCGAGAACTTCTCGGTCATGGTGCGGGTGTTCTTCTTGGTGACATAGAAAAAGCCGCTGCCACTTTCGCTGTTGAGGCGGATCTTCGCGGTGGTCGGCTTCGCCATGGGAAACTCCAAGAAAGTCAGGTCGAGAGGCCGGGGTAATGGGGGATAAGCCCCCATTCTGTCAAGCAAATCTGCCCGAAAGGGCGGAAATCAGCGTTTTTTGCCCCGGAAACGGTTCTTTCCCGGGCGTTTTCCGGGCCGGCCCGCGGGCGCCTTGCCGGTCCGCTGGGTTGCGGATTCCGGTCCGTCGGCCAGGGCGAATCTGAGCCCGCCGGTGATGGGGGCGGCTTCGAGCAGCTTTACCGTCAGGGCCGCGCCCATGCCGTAGACAATGCGGCTGCGCTGGCCGACCAGCGCCTGACGTTTTTCGTCATGATGGAAATAGTCGGCGCCAAGGCTGCGGATGGGGATCAGGCCTTCGGCGCCCGACTCCGCCAGGCGGCAGAACAGTCCGAACCGGGTGACGCCGGTGACGCGGGCATCGAAATTCTGTCCGATACGGTCTTCCATGAAAGCCGCGACATAACGGTCGGTGGAATCGCGCTCGGCGGCCATGGCGCGGCGCTCGGTCATGGTGATGTGCTCGGCGGCACCGCCCAGGGTTGCCATCTCGCGGTCGGTCAGGCCGCCTTCGCCCAGATCGAAGGCGCGGATCAGGGCGCGGTGCACGATCAGGTCGGCATAACGGCGGATGGGGGAGGTAAAGTGCGCGTACTTCGCCAGGTTCAGGCCAAAATGCCCGATATTGGCCGGATCGTAAATCGCCTGCGCCTGGCTGCGCAGCACCACGTCGTTCATCACCGCTTCATGCGGCGTGCCCTTCACCCCCGCCAGAATGCGGTTGAAGCTGCCCGGCTGCATCACCTGGCCCTTGGCGAAGGTGATATTCAAGGTGCGCAGGAAGTCGGAAAAGGCGAACAGCTTCTCTTTAGACGGCGTGTCATGCACACGGTAGATCAGCGGCGTGCGGGCCTTCTCCAGCGCCTCGGCCGCCGCGACATTGGCAAGCACCATGAATTCTTCAATCAGTTTCATGGATTCCAGCCGCTCGCGATAGGCGATGGAAGCCACTTTACCGTCCGCGCCCAGAATGACGCGCCGTTCCGGCAGATCGAGATTGAGCGGGTCACGCTTTTCGCGCGCCACGGTCAGTGACTGATACGCCGCCCAGACATCGGCCAGCGTCTTCTTCACGACCCCGTCCATGCCGGCATGGGGATTGCCGTCAAACGCGGCCTGCGCCTGGGCATAGGTCAGCCGCGCGGCGGAACGCATCACCGCGCGCAGGAAAGTGTGGCTCTTCTGGCGGCCGTGACGGTCGAACACCATGCGCGCCACCAGGCAGGGACGGTCCACGCCCTCTTTCAGGGAGCAGAGGTCGGCGGACAATTCTTCGGGCAGCATCGGCACCACCCGGTCGGGGAAATAGGCGCTGTTGCCGCGCTTGAGCGCTTCCTTGTCCAGCGCCGAGCCGGGCGTGACGTAATGGGCGACATCGGCGATGGCCACCAGCACGATATGGCCGCCGGAATTGCGGGGATCATCGTCCAGACCGGCCCATACCGCATCGTCATGATCGCGGGCGTCGGGCGGGTCGATGGTGACCAGCGGAATGGCGCGCAGGTCGGTGCGCCGCTCTTTTGCAATAACTTGCGGATCGATCGGCTTGGCCGCCTTGGCTTCCTCGATCACCGCATTGGGAAATTCGGTGGGAATGCCGTGATCGTGAATGGCGATCAGGCTGATGGTCTTGGGCGAATCCATGCTGCCGATGCGCTCAACGACTTTCACGCGACTGAAGCCCGCAATGCGGCCCGGCTTGGGCTCGGCCGCAACCAGCTCATTGTGCCTGGCGCCGCCCAGATCGGCCTTGTCGAGCGCATATTCGGTGCGCTCCTTCTTGTTGATCGGCACCAGCCGCCAGCCGGTGGACGGGGCATCGCGCAACACGCCGATCAGCCGGGTCTGGGTTTCCTGTTCCAGCCGCCGGATGACATGGGCTTCGTAAGATTCCCCATGGCGTTCCAGCCGCGCCAGCAGCCGGTCACCCGGTCCGGGCGCCGCACCGTCCTTGGGCGGTATCACATAGACGGTGGGTGGTTCTTCATTGCTGTCCCAGGCCATGGGACGGGCCAGAACTTCGCCGTCTTCATCCACGCCGGTGATCTCGACGATGCCGACTTCGGGCAGCTCGCCGCGCTTGATGAAGCCCTTCTTCTGGCGGCCTTCAATGGCGCCTTCGGCTTCCAGTTCTTTCAGAATGCGCTTGAGCACGATGCGGTCCGAGCCTTTCAGGCCCAGCAGTCTGGCAAGATCGCGCTTGTTGGCGCCGGCCTTGGTGGCCAGCAGTTCGAGCACCCGCGCCTTGTCCAGCGCGCGCGTGTTGGTGGGAGTTTTGTCTTTCTTCAATTCCTATTCGCCTGCCATCTCGGGTTCCTTGGCTTTCTTGCCGGAAGCCGGAGGTTTGCCCTTGGGGGCGGCAGCCTTCTTTTTGCTTGAGGTTTTGGCCGCCGCCTTTTTGGGCGCAGCCTTTTCTTTCTTTTCAGCCTTGGGCTTTTCAGCCTTGGGCTTTGCCGCTTTGGGCTTGGCGACCTTGGCGGGCTTCTTCTTGCCGCCCTTGGCCGCACGCTCGGCAATCAGCGCCAGCGCCTGCTCCATGGTCACGGAATCGGGCTCGGTGCCTTCGGGCAGGGTGGCGTTGGTTTCGCCGTCGCTGACATAGGGACCGAACTTGCCCTTCAGCACCTTGATCGGCTTGCCATCCGGCGCGGCGCCCAGGTCCTTGAGCTGCTGCGCGCCGCGGCGGCCCGGGCCCTTGGCCTTTTTCTCGGCAATCAGGGTGACGGCATGGTTCAGGCCGATCTCGAACACGTCTTCGGGCGAGGGCAGCGAGGCATAGATGCCGTCATGATAGACGTAGGGCCCGAAGCGTCCGAAATTGGAGGTGATTTTCTTGCCGTCTTCCGGATGCACGCCAACTTCGCGCGGCAATGACAACAGCTTGACCGCCAGTTCCAGGTCCACGTCGCTCTTGTCGGTGCCCTTGGGCAGGCCGCTGCGCTTGGGTTTTTCGCCTTCGCCGCGCTGCACATAGGGCCCAAAGCGGCCGGTGCGCAACGTGATCATGTCCTCGCTGTCGGGGAACAGGCCGATTTCCACCGGGCCGGCATCGCCTTCACCGGGCTTGGCGCCCAGCTGGCGGGTAAATTTGCATTCCGGATAATTGCTGCAGCCGACGAACGCGCCGAAGCGGCCCAGCTTGAGATTCAGCCGGCCATTCTCGCAGGACGGGCATTTGCGCGGGTCCAGGCCTTCTTCGCCTTCCGGGAAGATGTGCGTCGACAGCACGCTGTCCAGCTCGTCGATGACGTCGCGGATTTTCAGGTCCTTGGTTTCGCCCACCGTGGCGGAGAACTCGGTCCAGAAATCGCGCAACAGTTTCTTCCAGTCCAGTTTGCCGGCCGAGACTTCGTCCAGCTTTTCTTCCAGATCGGCGGTGAAGTCATAGGCGACATAGCGCTTGAAGAAGCTGTTCAGGAAGGTGGTGACCAGCCGGCCCTTGTCTTCGGGAATGAAGCGCTGGCGGTCCATCCGCACATAGGCGCGGTCACGCAAAGTGGACAGGATAGAGGCATAGGTGGATGGGCGGCCGATGCCCAGCTCTTCCATTTTCTTGACCAGGCTGGCTTCGGAATAGCGCGGCGGCGGTTCGGTGAAG
>JBBSKJ010000246.1:0-4151 GCA_038256475.1 Micropepsales bacterium
CATGAAGCGGGCCCAGGCCCGCGACATCGCCATCCAGAAGCTGGCCAAGGTCGGGCTGACCGCCGATGTCGGCGACCTGTTCCCGGTGGAACTGTCGGGTGGGATGCAGAAGCGCGTCGGTCTGGCCCGCGCCATCGCCGCCGACCCGGAAATTATCTTCTTCGACGAACCCACCACCGGCCTCGATCCGATCATGGCCGACGTGATCAACGATCTGATCGCGTCCACCGTGAAGGATGTCGGAGCCACCGCGCTCTCCATCACCCACGACATGGCGTCCGCGCGCAAGATCTCCGACCGCATCGCCATGCTCTATGGCGGCAAGATCATCTGGCAGGGCCCGACCGCCGCCATCGATAGCAGCGACAACCCCTATGTCGATCAGTTCATCCACGGCAAGGCCGAAGGCCCCATCAAGATGGCCGTGAAGGCTTGATAGGCCTGATCCGGAATTTCCGCATTCGCCGCGCCGCCAAACGCTACGCGGCGGAGCTGCGTCCCACGCTGGTGATGATCCTGGGCGAGCGCAAATTCTACACCACCTGCCAGATCAAATCGGTGGCGGAGGACCTGGGTCTCAACATGAAATATCTGGTGCTGGGCTATGCCTGTTTCCTGCCCCAGGACCGGTTTGAAACCGAAAAGCAGGGCCTCAAGGTCAGGCTGAGTTACCACCAGGCGCGTGCGATCATGGCTCGATATATGCCCACAAGCCAAATGGCCCCGGAAGACTGAGCTTTTCCGCCCCCGTTGACGGCTGTGGTAAACTCGAATCATGGCGAAATCCTCCACTTCCTATGCCTGCCAGTCCTGCGGCGCTACCACGCCCAAATGGTCGGGCAAGTGTGAATCCTGCGGCGGCTGGAACACGATCACGGAAGAGGGCGTTGCGCCGCCGCTGGGTTCCGGCGCCACAAGGCGTGCGAAAGGCCGCAAGATCACGCTTGAGGATTTGAAGACCGAAGACGCGCCGCCCGAGCGTCGCCCCACCGGCATCGCCGAATTCGACCGCGTCACCGGCGGCGGGCTGGTGCCGGGTTCCGCGCTCCTGGTCGGCGGCGATCCGGGCATCGGCAAATCGACGATCATTCTTCAGGCGCTGGGCCAGTACGCCAACAATGGCGGCCATGCGATCTACATTTCCGGCGAAGAAGCCATGGCGCAGGTGCGCATGCGCGCCGCCCGCATGGGGCTGGCCAATGCGCCGCTGATGCTGGGCGCCGCCACCTGTGTCGAAGACATTCTCGCCACCCTCGAAGCCGGCAAGCCGCCGGGCATTGTCGCCATCGACTCGATCCAGACGCTGTGGACCGGCGCGCTGGATGCGGCGCCGGGCACAATAGCCCAGGTGCGCACTGCCTCCTTCGATCTGGTGCGCTACGCCAAGGCGAGCGGCGCGGCGCTGCTGCTGGTCGGTCATGTCACCAAAGACGGCCAGATCGCCGGCCCCAGGGCGGTCGAGCATCTGGTCGATGCGGTGCTCTATTTCGAAGGCGAGCGCGGCCATCATTTCCGCGTGCTGCGCGCGGTGAAGAACCGCTTCGGCGCCACGGATGAGATCGGCGTGTTCGAGATGACCGGCAAGGGCCTGGCCGAAGTCGCCAATCCGTCGGCGCTGTTTCTGGGCGACCGCAAATCGGTGTCGCCTGGTACGGCGGTGTTTGCGGGCCTTGAAGGCACCCGTCCGCTTTTGTGCGAAATCCAGGCGCTGGTTTCGCCCACGTCCTACGGAACGCCGCGCCGTGCCGTGGTCGGCTGGGACACCGGGCGGCTGGCGATGATCCTGGCCGTGCTGGACGCTCGCGCCGGGGTTGGAATCGGCGCCAGCGATGTCTATCTGAACGTTGCGGGCGGCCTCAAGATCGGCGAACCCGCGGCCGATCTGGCGGCCGCCGCCGCGCTGGTTTCCTCATTCGGTGGAGAGCCCTTGCCGCGCGACACGGTATTTTTCGGGGAGATTTCGCTGTCGGGCGATATCCGTCCGGTGCCACAGGCCGAAAGCCGCCTGAAAGAAGCCGCCAAGCTGGGCTTCAAGCACGCCTTTGTGCCCGCCGGAACGCGCGCCGAGGTTTCCGGCATGGCGTTAACGGAGATTACCAGCGTCGCCGAGCTGCTGAGATTTGCGCCTGAACCCACACTTAGAAAGGAAAAAGTCGTGGGCCGTGGTAAAGTCGAATCATGAGCCTGTCGGTCACCTTCCTCGATTGTCTGATCGTTCTGGTCATTATCGTGTCGGCGGGTTACGCCGCCTGGCGCGGTTTCCTGTGGGAAACCCTGACGATCTTCGAATGGGTGGCGGCGGCCTTCGCCTGCCTCTATTTCGGACCGTATCTCATTCCGATGATGCGCAGCATGGTCAGCCAGCCCTGGCTGGCCTCGGTGCTGGCCTATGCGGCGGTTTTCCTGACGGTGTTCATTCCCCTGGCCTTCATGAGTCACCGGTTCAGCGAAAGCGTGAAGAACTCGCCCATCGGACCACTCGACCGGGCAGCCGGTGTCGCTTTCGGTGTGGTGCGCGGGCTGGTGATCGTGGGGTTGGCTTATCTTGCCTATACCTATTTCAACCCCATCCGCGAGCAGCCGCGCTGGCTGACCGAGGCGGAACTTCTGCCCGTGGTCCAGAGCACTGCCGAAGTCCTGTTGTCGGTGGTTCCGGACGGGCCTGAAAATGTCAGCTACACGCCGCAAGAGGTGCGCCAGGCGCCCGCCACGACGCGGGCTCCCAGTCCCGGCTCTGACCCCATGGCAGACCTGATCCGCAACAATGGCAGTGCTAACCGTGTTTCTCCCGCCCCGCAGGCACCGGTGCAGCAGAACAGCGCACCGGCAGCCCCGGAAACCTATGGCGCCAATGACCGCCAGCAGCTAGACAAGCTCATAGAGACCGGCGGAAACCGTACCCGATGACCGGCCATAGCGATCATATCTGGAATGACGATGCGCTGCACGAAGAGTGCGGCGTGTTTGGCATTTTCGACCATGCCGATGCCGGCGCGCTGTCGGTTCTGGGACTGCATTCATTGCAGCACCGGGGCCAGGAAGCGGCGGGCATCGTCACCTATGACCAGGGCCAGTTCATCGCCGAGCGCCATATGGGTCTGGTGGGCGACGCCTTCGGGCGCAACTCGCAGGCCGCCCGTAACCTCCGGGGCAGCTTCGCGATCGGCCATAATCGCTATTCCACCGCCGGCGGCAGCCGCGCCAGCAACATCCAGCCCATGTTCGCCGATCTGGCCGGCGGCGGGCTGGCCATCGCCCATAACGGCAATCTCACCAACGCGCACACCCTGCGCACCGATCTGGTGGCGCAGGGCGCGATCTTTCATTCCACCTCCGACACCGAAACCATCATCCACCTGACCGCGCGCAGCCCCAAGGCGCGCATTGTCGACAAGCTGATCGACGCGCTGTGCCAGGTGCAGGGCGCCTATTCGCTGGTGGCGCTGACTTCCAAGAAGCTGATCGGGGTGCGTGACCCCAACGGCGTGCGGCCGCTGGTGATGGGACAGCTGGACGGCGCTTATATCTTCGCCAGCGAAACCTGCGCCCTGGACATTATCGGCGCGGAATATGTGCGCGACGTGAAGCCGGGCGAGATGGTGGTGGTGGACAAGGACGGCGTCCACACCCATTTCCCCTTCAAGCCGCAGCAGAACCGCTTCTGCATTTTCGAATATATCTATTTCGCGCGTCCCGATTCCACGCTGGAGGGACGCAACGTCTATGAGGCGCGCAAGAATATCGGCGCGGTGCTGGCCGAGGAATCACCGGTCGATGCCGATATGGTGATTCCGGTGCCGGATTCGGGCGTGCCTGCCGCGCTGGGCTTCGCCAACCAGGCCAAGATCCCCTTCGAGCTGGGCATCATCCGCAACCATTATGTCGGCCGCACCTTCATCGAGCCCTCGGATTCCATCCGCCATCTGGGCGTGCGCCTGAAACACAATCCCAACCGCGCCAAGCTCAAGGGCCAGCGCGTAATCCTGGTGGACGATTCCATCGTGCGCGGCACCACTTCCAAGAAGATCGTCGCCATGGTGCGCGATGCCGGCGCCACCGAAGTGCATTTCCGCGTCTCCTCGCCGCCCACCACCCATTCCTGCTTCTATGGCGTGGACACGCCCAACACCGACGAACTGCTGGCCCACAAG
>JBBSKJ010000247.1:0-4146 GCA_038256475.1 Micropepsales bacterium
AGCAGCCCGATATCGGCATTGACCTCCGGCTCCAGCGCGGCGATCTGGGCGCGGGTAAGGGACGTGACCTCCACGCCGTTGTCCGCCGCCGCCTGCGCGATGGCGGCAATCTGCGCGCCCTGTCCGCCATGGCCCACGATCAGCTTGCCGATGCGCCGGTGCGGCACGCCATGCTTCTCGCAAAATTCGTACAGCAGGGTTTTGCCACGCACACACAGCTGCGCCTTCAGCGATCCTTGCGGATAATAGATGCCGGCATGGATCACCTCACTGTTGCGGGCGCTGGTCTCCATGCCGAAATGATCGTTCTTTTCCAGAATCACCACGTCATGCCCGGCGCGCGCCAGCTGGCCGGCGATGGCCAGCCCCACCGCACCGGCCCCGATCACCGCGACATCGGTTGCAAAATTGTCCATGGCTCGGTTTTGCCGGGAAAAAACACAGTTCACAATCAATCTTTGCGGTCGTACAGACACGGCTGACCGCTCAGCCGGTCCTTAAATACCGCACCGCTTCATCGCGTCCGAAGAGATAGAGCAGGGTACGCAACGCTTCCCCCCGCGGCGATTTGAGATCAGGGTCGCGGGTGAGGATCAGTCGGGCATCGTCATGGGCCACTGCCAGAAGGTCAGCATGGGCGGCAGGATCGGCCATGCGGAATTCCTCCACCCCGCTCTGGCGCTTGCCCAGCACCTCGCCGGGTCCGCGCAGGCGCAAATCCTCCTCGGCAATGACAAAGCCGTCATCGGTGTCGCGCATGGTTTTCAGCCGCGCCTTCGCGGTTTCACCCAGCGGTTCATGCCATAACAGGATGCAGCTGGATTTGCCCGCGCCGCGGCCTACCCGCCCGCGCAACTGGTGCAATTGGGCCAGGCCGAAGCGCTCGGCATGTTCCACCACCATGATAGTGGCTTCCCGCACGTCCACGCCCACCTCGATCACGGTGGTGGCGACCAGAAGCTGGGTTTCGCCCACCTTGAACGCGGCCATGGCGGCATCGCGCTCCGTCGCCTTCATCTTGCCATGCATCACACCGACATTCAGCCCCAGTGCCTGCCGCAGCATCACGGCACGGTCTTCCGCAGCGGCCAGATCGATTTTCTCGGACTCTTCCACCAACGGGCACACCCAATAGGCCCGCGCGCCCCGATCTAGCGCGGTGCGCAGATGGGTTATCAGATCATCCATGCGCCCCGCGCCCATTACCCGTGTTTCGACAGGTTTGCGCCCCGGCGGGCGGCCGGTGATCTTGGAAACGTCCATGTCGCCATAGGCGGTCAGCGCCAGAGTGCGCGGGATGGGCGTGGCGGTCATCACCAGCACATCCGCGGCGCTTTGTTTGTTATTTTGGCCTTTGGACTGAAGCTGCATGCGCTGGTGCACGCCGAAGCGGTGCTGTTCGTCCACCACCGCCAGGCCGAGATCCTTGAATGTGACATCTTCCGAGAACAGGGCGTGGGTGCCGACCAGTATGTCGATCTCGCCGGCCGCCAGTTTTGCCAAGGTGGTTTCGCGCGTCGCGCCTTTTTCGCGCCCCGTCAGACAGGCCAGCCGCACGCCCGCCGCCCGCGCATAAGGCTCCAGCGAAGCCAGATGCTGGCGCACCAGCAGCTCCGTCGGCGCCATCAGTGCCGCCTGAAAGCCAGCTTCGACAGCGCCCAGCATGGCCAGCAGCGCCACGACGGTCTTGCCCGAGCCGACATCGCCCTGCAGCAGCCGCAACATGCGCTTTTCTGACGCCATGTCCTTTTCGATCTCTCCCAGCGTTTCCAGCTGTGGATCGGTGAGAGCGAAGGGCAGGACCGCCACCGCCTTGGCTTTCAGTTTTCCGGTGCTGAAGACCGGGCGACCCTTGTTGCCGCGCAGGGAATTTCGGATCAACAGCAGCGCCAGCTGGTTGGCAAGCAACTCGTCATAGGCCAGCCGCTGGCGCGCCGCTGTCGTGGGTGACAGATCACTTTCATGCGCCGGGGTGTGCGCGGTTTCCAGCGCCGTACGAAAAGCCTCCCATTTGCGCTGTTTCACAAAGGCGGGGTCTTGCCATTCCGGCAGCTGCGGGATTTTTTCCACCGCGCCCCGCACCGCCTTTGCCATTGGGCGCGCCGTCAATCCTTCGGTCAGGCCATAAACCGGCTCATGCAGCGGGAACGAAGCGATCTCTTCCGGCGCCACGACATAATCGGGATGCGCCATCTGCAGCCGATCCTTGAACTTCTCGATCCGGCCCGACAGCACGCGGCGCTGACCGACCGGCAGCTGCGCGGCGAGGTAATCGGCATGGGCGCGGAAGAACACCAGTTCCATCACCGCTGTTTCGTCCGACACCCGCACTTTATAAGGCTGGCTTTTGATCCGCGGCGGCAGGTGATCCAGCACGGTTACTTCCACGGTGGCGATGCGACCGGCTTCCGCGGCTGCCAGCTTGGGCCGATAGGAACGGTCGACCACCCCGACCGGCAGGTCGAAGGCCAGGTCCGCCAGCTTCGGCCCGGCCACCTTGGCGATCAGTTTTTCCAGCTTGGGACCCACCCCGGAAAGGGTGCGGATATCGGCAAACAAGGGGAACAGAATCGCGGGCCGCATGGCACAGAGGATAATAGGGGGAAGCGGTTGTTCTGAAAGCGCCCACTGGCTATATCCGCCCCATGGATGACGTGGAACAGGGTGGCTCTTCGGAGAACCGCCGGAAACGGCTTTTGTTTCGGGCCCAGCGGCGCGGCTTTAAGGAAGTCGATCTGATCTTTGGTGCTTTTGCGGAACGCCATCTGAACAGCCTGGATGAGGTTGGTCTGGACCAGTTCGAAGCGCTGCTCACGGCCCCCGACCAGGATGTCTATGCCTGGCTGCGGGGTGCGGCGTCGGCGCCGCCAGAATATGACAATTGCGTGTTCGCAGGCCTCAAAGCCGTGTGCGAACAGAAGAACCCGCGCTGGGGATCATAAGTGGACCGGTTGGATTACATCGCCAAGCAGCAAGGCCGTCTGACCGTTACGGGCGCGCCGCAGGGCTATGACGCCTATGTCGCGGCGGAAGCCGCAAAGCGGCGCGGCGGGCCGGTGCTGTTCGTGGCGCAGGACGACCTTCAGGCCGATGCGGTGACGCGCGCCATCACCTTCTTCGCGCCGTCCATGACGGTTCTGGATTTTCCCGCCTGGGACTGCCTGCCGTATGACCGGGTTTCACCCAAGCCGGACATTGAAAGCCGCCGCCTTGCCACCCTGGCGGCACTGGCGCGCAAAACCGAACAGGTTTGCGTCATCGTCACCACCGTCAATGCGCTGCTGCAGCGTGTGCCGCCAAAGGACGCCATTCAGGGTGCGAGTTTTGCGGCCAGGAACGGCGCCGAGGTGGACCGCGACGCGCTGGTGACGTTCCTGGCGGGCAATGGCTATGTGCGCGCCGGCACGGTGCGCGAACCGGGCGACTTCGCCTTGCGCGGCGGCATTGTCGATCTGTGGCCGCCGGGTGAGGAACAGCCGCTGCGGCTGGATTTCTTCGGCTCCACCCTGGACGCGATCCGGCGGTTTGATGCCGAAACCCAATTGTCCGACAAGACGGCGGTGGCCGAGGTGGCGTTGCTGCCCGCCAGCGAGGCGCCGTTGAACCCGGATGCCATCAGCCGCTTCCGCTCCCGCTATGTCGCGGCCTTCGGCGCGGCGGGCGACGACCCGCTTTATGAATCGGTCAGCGCCGGCCGCAAGACCCAGGGCATGGAACACTGGCTGCCGCTGTTCTACGATCATCTCGATACCCTGTTCGACTATCTGCCGCGCTGCCTGGTGCTGCTGGGTCACCAAACCGAAGAATCCAAGGCTGCGCGGCTCGAGCTGGTCCGCGACTATTACGAGACTCGTGAGCAGTTTCGTCAGGCCAAGGATGACAAGAACGCGATCAAGGGGCCGCCCTATAAGCCGCTGAAGCCCGTGACGCTGTATCTGTCGGATGCGGATTGGAAATCGGCGTTGTCCAAAAACATTGTGCGCGACCTGACGCCCTTTCAGGCGCCGGAATCTACCAACAGCGTCGATGCCGGCGGCAAGCAGGGCCGCGACTTTGCGCCGGAACGCCAGCAAGAGGGTCAGCGCGGCAATCTGAATGTCTTCCAGGCTGCTGCCGATCACCTGAAGGCACAGCAGGTGGCGGGCC
>JBBSKJ010000248.1:0-4141 GCA_038256475.1 Micropepsales bacterium
AAGCGCGCCAGCGGCCTGATCTCCGACAGCATCAAGAGCCTCGGCGAAAAGCTGAACTAAGCCCTGCTGTCATGGCCCGCAAATGCGGGCCACCCCGCAGACATGTGCGCGGTCCCGCGGTAGTTCGCAGCGATATTCCGGTTGTCGAAAGCAGAAATGCCCCAACAGGGTGGCCCGCACTCCGGCGGGCCATGACAATTGGGATTATGCCTTCTCCGGATAAACCACCCGCAGATGCAGCTCTTTGAGCTGCTTGGGGTTCGCCGGGCTTGGCGCGTTCATCAGCAGGTCCTGCGCCGACTGGGTCATCGGGAACATGGTGACCTCGCGCAGGTTTTCCTCGCCCGCCAGCAGCATCACGATGCGGTCGATGCCGGGCGCGGTGCCGCCATGCGGCGGGGCGCCGTGGCGGAAGGCGTTGATCATGCCCTTGAATTTTTCCTCGGTCTCCTCGCGGGCATAGCCGGCGATCTCGAACGCCTTCAGCATCACATCCGGATCATGGTTGCGGATGGCGCCTGACGACAGCTCATAGCCGTTGCAGACGATGTCATACTGATAGGCCTTGAGGCCCAGGATAGTGTCCTTGTCGTCATTCGCCAGCGCCAGGAACTTGTCGCGACCATATTGCGGCATGGAAAAGGGATTGTGGGAGAAGTCGATCTTCTTGTCGTCCTCGTTCCACTCATACATCGGGAAGTCGACGATCCAGCAGAACTTGTATTCGCCGTCCGGGATCAGGTTCAGCTCGCGCCCGATGCGGGTGCGCGCCTGTCCCGCCAGGTTCGCGGCGCGATCGGGTTTGGCGTCCGCCGAGAAGAACAGCGCGTCGCCGGCCTTCACCTTGGCAGTCTTGGCCATGTCGGCCAGCGCCGCACCGGTAATGAACTTGGCGATGGGGCCCTTGCCCACCAGCGCCCCACCCTCGTCCTCGAACTGAATGTACCCCAGGCCCGCCGCGCCTTCGCCGCGCGCCCATTCGTTGAGCTTGTCGAAGAAGCTGCGCGGCTGCGGCCCGGCGCCGGGCGCGGGGATGGCACGCACAGTCTTGTTCTTGAAGGCCTTGAATTCGACCTCGGCGCGGCCGAAAATCTCGCTCACATCCACGATCTCGATCGGATTTCTAAGGTCTGGCTTGTCGGTGCCGTATTTCAGCATCGCTTGCGCATACGGAATGCGGGGGAACTGGTCGGCCGGCGTGACCTTTTTCCCGGCGCCGAATTCCTCGAACACGCCGGCCAACACCGGCGCGACCGCGGCGAAGACATCGTCCTGGGTGACAAAGCTCATCTCCAGATCGAGCTGGTAGAATTCGCCCGGCGAACGGTCGGCGCGGCCATCCTCATCGCGGAAACAGGGGGCGATCTGGAAATAGCGGTCGAAGCCCGCCACCATGATCAGCTGCTTGAACTGCTGCGGCGCCTGGGGAAGAGCATAGAACTGGCCCGGATAGCGGCGCGACGGCACCAGGAAGTCGCGCGCGCCTTCCGGCGAAGACGCCGTCAGGATCGGGGTCTGGAATTCGGTGAAGCCCTGATCAATCATGCGCCGGCGCAGTGAGGTGATGACGTTGGCCCGCAGCATGATATTCTTGTGCAGCCGCTCGCGGCGCAGGTCGAGGAAGCGGTAGGTCAGCCGGGTTTCTTCGGGATAGCTGTGATCTCCGAACACCGGCAGCGGCAGTTCCTGCGCCTGGCTCTGCACGCTGGCCTGTTCGATACGCAATTCGACTTCGCCGGTCGCGATGTCCTTGTTCACCGTCTCGTCGCTGCGAGCCACCACTTTGCCGGTCAGCGTCAGCACCCATTCCGAGCGCGCCGTATCCACGGTGGCGAAGGCGGCCGCGTCGGGCTCGATCACGCATTGGGTGATGCCGTAATGATCACGCAGGTCCAGGAAGATCAGCCCGCCATGATCGCGCCGCCGGTTGACCCAGCCCGAAAGGCGGACGGTGGCGCCTACATCAGCCTTGCGAAGCTGGCCGCAGGTATGGGTGCGATAGGCGTGCATGGCGGTTTTTCCAAGGAAACGCAGGGTTTTTGGCGGTTTATGGGGGGCCGGTCAAGGGCGCGCCAGCAAGCCGGAAATGGCCGGTTTTTGCGTCAGAATGGCGCTGCGCCGCACGGCATTAAACAACCAAAAGGCGGCGAATCCCGTTATCACACTCAGCATGCGGATTGTTGAAACCAACGAGGCACTGGCGGCCTTTCTGACCGAACTGGGCAGCGCCCCCTACCTAGCGCTGGACACCGAATTCCTGCGCGACCAGACCTATTATCCCAAGCTCTGCCTGATCCAGGTGGCGGCGCCCGGGATCGAGGGCATCATCGACCCCCTCGCCCCGGAAATGGACCTCAAACCCTTTTACGAACTGATCGCGCGGCCCGACATCGTCAAGGTGATGCATGCGGCGCGGCAGGATATCGAGATATTCTTCCTGCAGGGCGGCGTGCTGCCCAATCCTTTGTTCGACAGCCAGATCGCCGCCATGGTCTGCGGCTTTGGCGATGCGGCTTCTTACGAAACGCTGGCGCGCAAGATCGCTCATGTCGAAATCGACAAATCGGCCCGCTTCACCGACTGGAGCCATCGCCCGCTGTCCAAGCGCCAGCTGGAATATGCCCTGGCCGACGTCACCCATCTGCGGGTGATCTATGAATGGATGAAGACCAAGCTGGAAAAGACCGGCCGCTTCGCCTGGGTCGCCGAGGAAGTCTCGGCGCTGCAGGACCCGAGCCTTTACAAGCTCGATCCCGACCTCGCCTGGAAGCGGCTGAAACCGCGCACCAGCAACAAGCGCTTCCTGGGCGTGCTGGCGGCGCTGGCCTCCTGGCGCGAGCGCGAGGCCCAGGCCCGCGATATCCCGCGCGGCCGGGTGTTGAAGGACGAAGCCCTGACAGAGATCGCCGCCCATCCCCCCGAGACGGCGGAGGCTCTGGAGCGCATCCGCGCCGTGCCCAAGGGCTTTGCCAATTCCAAGCTGGGCAAAGGTCTGATGGAGGCCATTGCCGCCGGCATGACCGCCGCCCCGCCCGATGGCGCGGTGTCCGAGAGCAAGCAACGTCGCCGCCGGGAGCCTTCCCCCGCCGTGGTGGATCTGCTCAAGACCCTGCTGAGATTGCGGGCGGAAGCGGCGGGCGTGGCCCCCCGCCTGATCGCCAATGCCGAGGATATCGAGCGGCTGGCCGCCGGCGAGGATGACGAAGTCGGCGCCCTGCGTGGCTGGCGCAATGAGGTTTTCGGCAAGGACGCCATCGCCATGCGCAACGGCGATCTGGCAATCGCCCTGGAAAACGGCGAGGCTGTGGTTGTCGAGTTGGAGGGTGAGTAGCGGTTTGCCAAAGACAAACGAAATGGTCCAGCGGACCATTTCGAGCTACGAACGCCGCGAGCCCAAGCGAGCGGCCGGAGAGATACAATGAGGGAACACCATATGAGAACCACTATGATCGCGTCGGCCATGCTAGCGCTGAGCAGTGCTGCCGCGCAGGCGCAGACCCCGCAACCGGCGGACTGGGTCACGCTCAACTTCAGCATCGATATCGCCCGTCCCGCCGATATCGCCTGGGCAAAGGCCGGCGGCGATGACTGGTGCGCCATCGGCAAGTATATCGACCTGCCCTGCACGGTAGACAGCGGCAAAGGCGAACTTGGCTCGTTCCGCACCATCGTCACGCCCGCCGGTCCGGTAGTGGAAAATGTCGTGGCGCGGACCAAGTATTCGTACACCTACGCCCAGCCCTTCACGCCGACCTTCTATCACGGCACCATGGCGATCGAGCCGCTGACCGCCACCACATCACGGCTGACCTATGCCCTGATCTGGAACCAGAACGGGTTGCCGGACCAGAAGGCCCGCACCGCTGCCGTGGAAGGCCGCAAGGTCCGCTTCCAGGCCGCGATGGAAAAGATGAAGGCCGACGCCGAAAAACCGTAAAGCATTCTTGTCATTCCCGGCCGAGCGCAGCATCGCTGCGCGAGGGGAAGGGAATCCATGGGAAAATGGGGGATGATCCAGCCATGGATCCCTTCCCTCGCGCTCAATTGCGTTCGCGCTCGCCGGGGATGACAGGCGGAGTTTTATGCTTCGTCCAGATTCGCGGAACCCGTAGCCATTTCCGGCTCGTTGGGGTCGTAGGGG
>JBBSKJ010000249.1:0-4112 GCA_038256475.1 Micropepsales bacterium
AGGAACACGGTTTCCTCGATTCCGCCCAGCGTCAGCAAGGTGGCGTTGCGGCGATTGCCGTCCTCGATCTCCAGCATCATGGTGGCGATCAGTTCGTCGCCTTGCGGGATCAGGGGATTATAGGCGGTGAGTTCACCCTCGATCTGTTCGGCGCCGCCCTTTTCGATGCGCAGCATTTCCTGCACCTGCAGCCACATGGTGGCGTAATTCTCAAAATAGAAAGTGGCGAAAGGCCCGACCTCGATGCGCCGCTGCTTTTTCATCGGGATCAGGTTGGCTTTCAGCGCTTTGCGCTGCTGGTCATACTCCCCAGGTGAAAGAATGTCGGCCGGGGTGATCTTGCGCATCGCTTCGGGCATTTTGTTTCAACCTTGGCTCATGCTTCGACAAGCTCAGCATGAGGATTTATCCAATACCTCACCCCGGTCGTACTACGCTGTCGCTAGCGACTGTCGAAGGGTGAGAAAAAACTCAGTCTTTTTTCAGGCCAAAGGCACGGGCCATGATCTGGATGGGATGTTCGGGTTCGCGCGCCGGGGTTTGGGCCCCTCTTGGTTCCAAATGGGCCACGATGTGCTGCGCCGCTAGCGGGCAATCCGACACGATATGACCACGCGCCTGCGTGTTGGCGGCGCGGAATACCGGGCGGCCAACCTTGACGCCGACATCATGGGTCGGCTTGACCACGCCGAAGGTGCCGCCATGGCCCGAGCAGCGCTCAATCACATCCACCGGCGTTTCAGGGATCATCTTCAGCATTTCGGCGGCCTTGGGGCCCATATTCTGGGCCCGGGCGTGACAGGCCAGATGCACGGTGACGCCTTCGGGCAGCGGCGTCATCCCGCCGGGCAGGCCGTCTTTTTTGGCGACGTCCACCACATACTCGTCAATGTCGAAGGTGTGCGCGGCGACCTTCTTTACATTTTCGTCGTCCGGCACGATCAGCGCCCATTCGAATTTCAGCATAAGGCCGCAGGAAGCCGTGAGCGCGACGATGTCGTAGCCTTGGTCGATTAGCTTCACCAGTTCCTTTGAGACCTTGGCGGCGTTGCTGGCGACACGCGCCAGTTCCGCTTGCTCAAGAAAAGGCATGCCGCAGCAGCCCGGATAAGTGACCCGGGTTTCCACCCCGATGTGATTGAGCACGGCGCGCGCATCCATGCCGGTTTGCGGCTTGTTGTAGTTGACGAAGCATGTGGCATAGATCGCGGCCTTGCGCTTTCCGAAGGCGGGCGCGGCGCTGTTGATCATGCCGTCCTGATGCTTGTCCGCCGAAACAAAGGTGCGGCTGTGGAATTTGGGCAGCGGCGCCTTGGCGTCGATGCCGGTGACTTTTTCCATCAGCGGGCGGGTCAGCTTGTTGTCCGTCTTGCTGGCCCAGTTGACCAGCGGCGCGAGCGGGCGCGCCATGGCGCCATTGCGGTCCATCTCGGCCAGCTGTTTCTGGATGAACGCGCCCTTGTTCGTGGCCGCGCTGGCAAAGCGGTGGCGCAGCATCAGGTGCGGGAAATCCAGCATGAAGGGATGCGGCGGCACATAAGGGCATTTGGTCATGAAGCACATGTCGCAAAGCGTGCAAGCTTCGACCACCGGCTTGAAATCTTCGGATGCGAGATGCTCGACATCTTCGGCGGGGCTGTTGTCGATCAGGTCGAACAGGCGGGGGAAGGAATCGCAGAGATTGAAGCAGCGGCGGCAGCCATGACAGATGTCGAAGACGCGGCGCATCTCCGCGTCCAGCTTCACCGGATCGGAAAAATCCGGATCCTGCCATTTGATGATTTCGCGGGTAGGGGCTTCGAGACTGCCTTCGCCGGTCATGGAAGTTTTCCCCAACTGTCATCCCCGGCGAGCGGCGATCAGCCGCGAGGGAAGGGGATCCATTCTGAAAGTTACTGGATGTGAGGCCTGGATTCCCTTCCCCTCACACCGGCGCTGACGCACCGGTGTGAGGCCGGGAATGACAAGGAGGCTATTTTCCGAGTGTATCAAGCGCCTTCTGGAAGCGGCCGGCATGGCTCTTCTCGGCTTTCGCCAGGGTCTCGAACCAGTCGGCGATTTCGTCAAAGCCTTCGCCACGCGCGGTCTTGGCCATGCCCGGATACATGTCGGTATATTCGTGGGTTTCGCCCGCGATGGACGCCTTCAGATTGGCGTCGGTGGCGCCAATCGGCTCACCGGTGGCCGGGTCGCCGACTTCTTCCAGATATTCCAGATGGCCATGGGCATGGCCGGTTTCGCCTTCCGCGGTGGAGCGGAACACGGCGGCGACATCGTTGAAACCTTCGACGTCGGCCTTCTGCGCGAAATAGAGATAGCGGCGGTTCGCCTGGCTTTCGCCCGCGAAGGCCTCTTTGAGATTTTCCCAGGTCTTGGTGTCTTTAAGTGCGGGCATGCGCCTCTCCATAAAATTTTCGGCGCAACACTGTTCCTGCCGTGACGACCTGTCAACGGATTAGAACAATTCTAAACTATGAGAATGACTCGCAGGACGAGGCCCTGCGGCGCTAGCTGCGCCGTACGCGGACGACAACGTCCACACGGTCGACACTGAGACCCGGCGGCGGCGCGGGAACGCCTGCAACCGCAATGGTTTCGCCGGGAATGTCGATCAGCATGCCTTCGCTTTCCAGGAAGAAATGCTGATGGTCGCCGGTATTGGTATCAAAATAGCTGCGCGACGAATCCACGATCACCTGGCGCAGCAGGCCGGCCTGGGTGAACTGATGCAGGGTGTTGTAGACGGTGGCCAGCGACACTTTCACGCCCGCATCCGCTACTTCGTCATGCAGGCTTTCCGCCGTCACATGCCGGTCACAGGTCTTGAACAGCAGGGTGGCCAGCTCGACCCGCTGGCGGGTGGGACGCAGGCCCGCATGACGCAGCCGCAGCGTCGCGGCGGCGGTCATGTCCTTGCCGGATTCACGCAAAGTCTTGGCCATAGGCCCGGTTCCTTTTGGGGTCCGCAACCTGTGCGGTTGTGGGCAACCCTGCTAAACTACGTCACGATATATGTTAGAACGTTTCTAAGCAACAAGGGATCGGTTGGCGGTAGCCCATCTGCCGCTTTTGGGGTAGGGAACCGGGACGGAAACCCCAGAGTTTTCAAGGGATAGGAAAAAGTGGAGCAGCCGCTGCGGAAATCCAGTTTCGACCTTCAGGGCCTTCTGGCCTGCGCCCGCGGCGACCTGTTCGGTCCCGGAAACGCCCAGTTGCCCATGCCCCCCATGCTGATGTTCGACCGCATCACCACCATCACCGCCGATGGCGGCGAGGACGGCAAGGGCCAGGTGATCGCCGAGTTCGATATCAACCCCGAGCTGTGGTTCTTCAAATGCCATTTCGAAGGTGATCCGGTGATGCCGGGCTGCCTGGGCCTGGATGCCTTGTGGCAGATGGTTGGGTTTTTCCTGGGCTGGATGGGCGGTCAGGGCCGCGGCCGCGCGCTGGGCGTGGATGAGGTCAAGTTCACCGGCATGGTGCTGCCCACCGCCAAGAAGATCACCTATATCGTCAACCTCAAGCGCGTGATCATGCGCAAGCTGGTGCTGGGCATTGCCGACGGCATCATGAAGGTGGACGGCAAAGTCATTTATGAAGCCAAGGGTCTGCGTGTCGGCCTGTTCACCGATGCGGCCGCGGCCCTGGCGGCACAGGGCAGCACGGCGCCAGCCTCCGCCTGAACAAATTCCTCACCCCTTCGACAAGCTCAGGGTGAGGACAAACTCCAATCCTCATGCTGAGCTTGTCGAAGCATGAGCGCGTAAAAGGTTCTTATGAGAAGAGTGGTCGTTACCGGCCTCGGCATCGTGTCTTCCATCGGCAACAACGCCGATGAAGTCACCGAGTCCCTGCGTCATGCGCGTTCGGGCATCGTCGCGGCGGAAGATTATATCCGCCTGGGCTTTCGCTCGCAGGTGCATGGCAGCCTGAAGATCAATCTCGACGAAGTGGTGGATCGCCGCGCCCGCCGCTTTCAGGGCGACGGCGCCGGCTATTGCTGGGTGGCGATGAATCAGGCCATCGCCGATGCGGGCCTCGGCGATGATCTGGTTTCCAATCCGCGCACCGGACTTATTGCTGGTTCAGGGGGCCCCAGCACAAAAGCCATC
>JBBSKJ010000250.1:0-4101 GCA_038256475.1 Micropepsales bacterium
AACTTGACATGCCAGGCGGTGACTTTGAACAGGAGCCCCGTCAGGTCGAAGCCAAACTCGGTGGTGGGATGGAAATCGCCGCCGATCGACCATGACCTGCCCTTTTCCGGCCCCAAAAGCGGATTGCCGCCGGGTGTGCTGATGGAGGGGCGCAGCCTATCAGCCGCCGATGCGCTCGTTGGCACATTGGTGTTCGCGGCGGTGCGTTGGGGCGTATAGGTGAAACGCGTATCCGGCGCCGAGGTATCGGCAAGGCTGGGCGCGGCAAAGGACGTGGCCATGGAGCCGCGGACCGTCAGGGCCGCGAACGGGTCATAGGTAAAGCCCATCTTGTAATTGGTGGTATCGCCAAAGTCGCTGTAGCTGTCGATACGGGCTGACGCGTTGAAGCTCAGGGCGTGCACCAACGGCATGCGGTTGGCCTCGCTGACAAGCGGGACATTGACTTCGGCAAAGCCCGACTTGGTGATGCGGTGCGGCCTGGCGGTTGCCACCTGTGTGCCGGCCTGCGCGGGGCCCGCCACCTGGCCTATCGGGAAGTTGGTGTTCCAGCTGGCAACATAGTCGTCGAATGCCCACTGGCCGCCGATCGCCGCCTTGACCGCGCCGCCGGGCAGCTCGAACAGCGTTCCGTTGGCTGACGCGCCATACTGGATCTGGTGCTGGACCGCCTTGCCTTGCTGGCCGTTATTCAGAATTTGGTGGATGACCGCAGGATTGCCGGAGGTGAGATTGTAGGGGTTCACCGCATTGCCGGCGAGACCGGGGCTGGCAACCAGCGGGGGCGTCAGAACGCCGGCTACAGTTGTCTGCCGCATCGCCTGAGCCAACAGACCGGTATTGACCGTTCTCTGGAAGCCATTGGTGGTGCTGCGGCCATAATTGACCATTCCGACCGCCTGCCAGTCGCCGAACGGCAGGTCCACCGTCAGCTTGGGCGTAATCTGGAACACCTGAATTGCGTTCGTATCGGTATAGCCCTTGTCCCCCCAGAAGGGGCTGAAGTCGAAGGAGACGTTATGGGAGGTTTCCCCGGCGATGGACTGGAAATAGGGGTTGGTATTATTGATTGTGACGTTGGTGGCGCTCAACATCGGCCGTACCGCGGCATTCAGGCGCGTCGTCCACAGCATCTTGGTCGAAAACTCCACCCCGTCCATGATCCGCTGATGGAACGAGCCGTAGAAGGAACTCTGCTCTTCCTTGGGATAGAGCGAGCGGTAGGAGTTGGTGTCGCAGCGGTTGAACTGGCCGGCATTAGTGACCGAATTCAGGGCGCCAAACGGGCCTGTGACTCTCGCCGCCAGGGAGCCAGGCGTGAGCGGCACGGCGTTGGATGTCAGCGCATAATTCAGACCACCAGGCGCGCTGATATTCGCCAATTCGCACGAGGTGGCGCGCGAGTCGCGGCCGCCGCGGGACGTCAGGTCCATCTTGGTGTAGTCTCGGTCCTTGGCAAACAGGAATGAATTTGCCTTGTGTTCGAAGGCCAGATAGGCGCCGCCACTACCCCATTCGGTACCGGCCATCACGCTGGCATTGAAGGAACTGTAACCGTCAGCAAAGCCCTTCGAGACATTGCCCATGAAGCCCTGATAATTGTCCCGCGTCACAAAGTTGATGACTCCGGTGATGGCGTTCGAGCCGTAGATCGAGGAAGCGCCGTCCGGCAGCACGTCGACCTGGCGCAGCACGATGGTCGGGATGACGCCCGCATCCGGCGCGGTGGCCAGGCCGCTGATGCCGACCAGATTGTGTCCGTCTAGCAGGATCAGCGTCGAGGAGCCGCCGGTGATGTTCTGGGCGGGGTTATAGCGGATGGAGGGCCGCACGCCGCCGATATTGATGGCGGTGGGCGGGTTGGCCTGGGTGTTGAAAGTGTTGGCGATCTGCGGAATCTGATTCAGAATTTCATTGGTCGTGATGGCGCCGGTAGCCCTGATCGCGGCGGCATCGACGGTGATCAGGTTGGTGCCGCCCGGGGCGATGCCCCTGATGGTCGTGCCGGTGGCGGTGACGGTAACCTCTTCGACCGGGGCGTCTTGCGCCTGGGCGTTTGCCGCAATCATCGTCGCGAGCGCACCCATTGATGCGCTGCACAAAAGCTTCTTCACAAAGCGCATATTGACGTTCATTGGCGTTTCCCCGTTTTGGTTGCTGGCTCTGCGACGTAAAGCAGGCCTCAATCTTGTGAGGACGGTGCCGAGGGGTAAAAAAACTGTCAAGAATGCCACGACCGCTGCTCTCACACCGTGAGATTAAGGCCTCAAGCTTCTCGAGCCACCATGCCGTCGGCGCTGCAAAATCTAGGGAAGACTCGGCTGCTGCGAAGCCCGTTTGACCCACTTGTAAATGGATGCCGAGTTTTTCCAGAAGAACTTTTCGGCCGCTACCCGGCCCTTTTCGGAAAAATATTCTCGAACAAGCGCGACGGTATCGGGTACTTCTGAAATACCGACGGCGTTAGGCCAATCGGTACCAAACACAACGCGATCCTCTCCAAAATATCCCATCAGCATATCCAGACGATCACGGTGAGGAGCCAAACCACGAACAATAGTCGGGGGCGTGGTCAGGGGGCGGAGCGGATGCACGATCTGGGACAACTTGGTGGAGATATTCCTGCGCTGTGAAATCTCTTTCAGCAGAACGTGATACTGGACAAGCTCCTCTGGGGAAGGATCGAGTGCCGGCAAGTGGTCCATAACAATCCGCAGATCGGGGATTTTGTCATTGACCCGGATAGCAGCCTGCAACAGGGCCAGATCCTGGTTCGCGGTCTCGAGCACCAGGTCGTGTTTTGCAAGAAGCTTCAGTCCTTCCACGAACTGGGGATTATCCACTTGCTGCGGTAGGTTGTAGCCCCATAAGTTTCCGTATCGAATGCCGCGAAACAGCGGATTCTTTGCATAGCGACCGAGATACTCTGCGAACTCAGGCTTTTCCGGTCGCAGATTGCCGATGGTGCCGACCATCAGTGGTTCGGGTTGAATGGTTTCCAGTACCCAAAGATTGTCCTCGATCCAGGGACTGGCATCGACCTGGATCACACCCACGATACCAAGTGGCTTGGCGAGCTTCGCATACATGGACGGCAATGCGACTCCGCCGGTGAAGTTGCGACCTCCCTTGTAGGGTGCTCCCTGAGGCCGATTGGCGTCGAACAGGTGGATGTGACAATCGATGATGGGAATGTCATCGACCGTGGCCGATTCCGCGGGCAAGCCCCCTGCTCCTAGAATGGTTGCAGCTCCGCCGACAAGGAACCGCCTGCGATTGTACCTCATCCCAGTTCACCAACGCCCTTCGCTGGACATGCCGCGCCGCACCCTTGGAAACTTCTCGCACGCTCTATGCCTGTCAATGAGGATATCCCAACCTATCTCTCATAGAGTGAGAGCGTTGTAATGCCGGTAAGGGGGTACGAGGGAGCAATCGGCTGGTCGCATCGGCGCGCGCCCCTTGGTCTCTCGCGGAGCTCTGCTACCCTTTGAGCGGATCCTGCTATTTCAAAGGCAAATTGGTAGATTCGGATTGCGTTTTGCGAGGGACAGGAATGATGCGGCGTATATGTCTGGTTGCTGTGATTTGTCCCCTGCTGCTCCAACCCGCGCTTGCCGATACGCGCGATGAGGTTTGGGCAGCCATGGGGCGTTGCCAGGCACTTCAGGATGATCGCACCTGGCTGGAATGCACCTACGGTGCCAAGCAGCCGATGCGCGCCAAGCTGGGGCTGCCTCCTGCCCCCGATTACCAACAAAGATTGGTGCCGGCCCAGACCGCGCCTGCGGCCGCATCGGCGAGCGTCCGGTTGCCAAAGCCGGCCGTCGCCGCAAAGCCCCGCACCGGCTTCCTTCCCGGCAGCGATGCCGCACCAATTACGGTCTCAACGCTTTCGCGCGTGCAGTATGACAACCGAGGCGCCTTCATCGTAACCTTGGACAATGGCCAGGTCTGGCGCCAGGTGAACGTCGAAGGAGGCAAGGCGCCTTTGCGAATGGGAACCAGGGTTTCCATCACGCCTGGCGTGTTGTGGACCTACAATCTGAAGTCCGCTGATGATGCCCGTTCGTACAAGGTGGAACGCAGATCCTGAAACCG
>JBBSKJ010000251.1:0-4084 GCA_038256475.1 Micropepsales bacterium
CCGAACTCCAGCTTGAAGTCCACCAGCTTGATGCCGGCGCCCAGGAACAGGCCCGACAGGAAGTCGTTCACCCGGATGGTGAGATTGACGATGTCGTCCAGGTCCTGCGGCGAGGCCCAGCCAAAAGCGGTGATATGCTCTTCGCTGACCCACGGATCGTTCAGCCCGTCATTCTTGTAATAATATTCGATGATGGAGCGGGGCAGGGCGGTGCCTTCCTCGATCCCCAGCCGCTTAGACATGGAGCCGGCGGCGACATTGCGCACCACCACTTCCAGCGGGATGATCTCGACTTCCTTGATCAGCTGTTCGCGCATGTTCAGGCGGCGCACGAAATGGGTCGGCACGCCAATGCCCGAAAGCTGGGTCATCAGATATTCGCTGATGCGGTTGTTGAGGACGCCCTTGCCTTCGATCGTGTCTTTCTTGGCGCCATTGCCGGCGGTGGCGTCGTCCTTGAAATACTGGATGACGGTGCCCGGCTCGGTTCCTTCGTAAAGGATCTTGGCCTTGCCTTCGTAGATGACGCGGCGGCGTTTCATGGAGATATCCTCGAAAATAAGGGCAGCTCCGCCCGCGGCCCTGTGGACAGGAAACTTACCGGATTGGGCGGCGTTGCAGCAATGTTGCCAAAGCGCATACCCACATCCATATCGGAACATGGCGCAATCTTGACATGATACCATGGCAAGATGCAGAAAATTGAGTGATTACAGGGAGTTGAATATGGCCACGGGTATGGACGACCGCCGCAAGGGCTTTGAATCCAAATGGGCGCATGACGCGGAACTGCGCTTTAAGATCGAGGCGCGGCGCAACCGCGCACTTGGCCTGTGGGCGGCGGAGAAGAAGAGCCTTTCGGGCCAAGCTGCCGAAGACTTCGCCGACAGCGTGGTCGCTGCCGATTTCCAGGAAGCGGGCGACGAAGACGTGTTCCGCAAGCTGCGGTCCGAGCTGGACGTGTCGGTGTCCGACGCGGTGATCCGCGACAAGATGAAGGAAGCGCTGGACGCCTCCGTCGCCGCCTTGGCGCCGAAGTAGGCTGCCGACAACTAGCCGAAGACCCGTTTGAAGATCGTGTCCACGGCCTTCAGGTGATAGCCGAGGTCGAACATGGCCTCCAGCTTGTCGGCTGGCAGCGCCTTGGAAACGTCGGGATCGGCTTTCAGCAGGTCGAGCAGATTGCCTTCCCCGTTCCAGGCGCGCATCGCGTTCTTCTGTACCAGGCGGTAGCTGTCCTCGCGCGCCAAGCCGGCTTGCGTCAGCGCCAGCAGCACGCGCTGGCTGTGCACCAGCCCGTGCGTGGCATCCAGATTCTTCTGCATCCGGTCGGGATAGACCACCAGCTTCTCCACCACGCCGGTCATGCGCACCAGCGCGAAGTCCAATGTGATGGTGGCGTCGGGGCCGATGTAGCGCTCGACCGAAGAGTGCGAGATGTCGCGCTCATGCCATAGCGCGACATTTTCCATCGCGGGGATCGCATAGCTGCGCACCATGCGGGCGAGACCCGTGACGTTCTCCGTCAGCACCGGATTGCGCTTGTGCGGCATGGCCGAGGAGCCCTTCTGGCCGGGCGAGAAATACTCTTCGGCTTCCAGCACCTCTGTGCGCTGCAAGTGGCGGATTTCCACTGCCAACCGTTCCAGCGAGGAGGCCACCACGCCCAGCGTCGCGAAGAAGGCGGCGTGACGGTCGCGCGGAATGACCTGGGTTGATACCGGCTCGACCGCCAGACCCATCTGCTTGGCGACATGTTCTTCGACTTGCGGATCGATATTGGCGAAGCTGCCGACCGCGCCGGAAATGGCGCAGGTGGCGATTTCGGCGCGCGCCGTCACCACCCGCGCCCGGGCGCGGGTGAACTCGGCATAATAGGTCGCCAGCTTGATGCCGAAGGTGGTGGGTTCGGCATGGATGCCATGGCTGCGCCCGATGGTGGGCGTCATCTTGTATTCCAGCGCGCGTTTCTTCAGCGCCGCCAGCAGGGCGTCGGTGTCGGCGATCAGAAGATCAGCGGCGCGGGCCAGCTGCACATTCAGACAGGTGTCCAGCACGTCCGAGCTGGTCATGCCCTGATGCACGAAACGCGCTTCGGGGCCGACGATTTCCGACAGGTGGGTGAGGAAGGCGATGACGTCATGCTTGACCTCGCGCTCGATCTCGTCGATCCGCGCCACGTCGAACTTGGCGTTCTTGCCCATTTCCCAGATTTTCTTGGCGGCGTCTTTCGGCACCACGCCCAGCTCGGCCAGCTTGTCGGTGGCGTGCGCCTCGATCTCGAACCAGATGCGAAATTTGGTTTCGGGCGACCAGATCGACACCATCTGTTCGCGGGCATAGCGGGGGATCATGGGGGCACCGAAGAAAGGTTACGGGTGCTTCTAGCGCGTCGGGCAGAGGTACGAAAGGCCCGTTATTCTATAACAGCCCCAAGGACTTAAAGCTCGAATGCCCTGCACGTCCGATCACCAGATGATCGTGCACGGCAATGCCCAGCGCCTTGGCGGCAGCCACGATCTCGCGGGTCATGGCGATGTCGGCCTTGGACGGCGTGGGGTCGCCGCTGGGATGGTTGTGGACCAGGATCATCGCCGATGCGCTCAGCTCCAGCGCGCGCTTGACGATCTCGCGCGGATAGACCGGCGCGTGATCGACGGTGCCTTTGTTCTGGACCTCATCGGCGATCAGCACATTCTTGCGGTCCAGGAACAGGACGCGGAATTCTTCGCGTGGCGAACGCGCCATTGCCGCCGTGCAATAGTCCAGCAGCGCCGACCAGGATGACAGCGCGGCGCGTCCGATCACGCTGGTCTTGCCCAGCCGCTGGGCGGCGGCTTCCACGATCTTCAGATGATTGGCGATATTTTCACCCACGCCCTGGATTTCCAGGAGCCGGGCGCGGGGCGCGGCGATCACGTCCGCGAAACTTCCGAAGCGCGCCAGCAAGGCTTTGGCGAGCGGCTTGGTATCACGGCGGGGAAGTGCGGCGAAAAGGGTGAGTTCCAGCAATTCGTAATCGGGCATGGCGTCGGCGCCGCCATTGAGGAAGCGTGTCCGGAGCCTCTCGCGATGTCCCGCCGTGCCATTGTCGTGCGAGTCGGTCACGGATCAGAGATAAGGCGGTTTGTGCAAACCCTTGGGCGACAGGGTGAAGATCTCCACGCCTGTCTCGGTCACGCCCACGGAATGTTCGAACTGCGCCGACAGCGAGCGATCGCGCGTTACCGCGGTCCAGCCATCATTCAGCACCTTCACGCCATAGCCGCCCAGATTGATCATCGGCTCGACCGTGAAGAACATGCCGGGTTTGAGCGCGATGCCGTGCCCGGGCTTGCCGTAATGCACGATGTTAGGCAGGGCATGGAACACCTTGCCCAGGCCATGGCCGCAGAAATCGCGCACCACGGCGCAATTCTCCTGGCCGTCGGCGAAGGACTGGATGGCATGGCCGATATCGCCGGTGGTGTTGCCGGGCTTCACGGCGGCGATGCCGCGCATCATGGCGTCATAGGTGATCTCGACCAGCCGCTCGGCTTTGCGCTTCACATCGCCCACCGGATACATCCGGCTGGTGTCGCCATGCCAGCCGTCCAGGATCACGGTGACGTCGATGTTGACGATGTCGCCATCGCGCAGCGGCTTGTCGCCCGAAATGCCGTGGCACACGACATGATTGATCGAGGTGCAGACGGTGTGGCGATAGCCGCGATAGCCCAGGCAGGCCGGAATGGCGCCATGGGCGACGACATAGTCATAGGCCACCTTGTCCAGGGCTTCGGTGGTGACGCCCGGCTTGACCAGCGGCACCAGCAGGTCCAGCACTTCGGCGGCGAGGCGCCCGGCGCGGCGCATGCCCTCGAAATCGGCCACCTCGTGCAGCGTCACGGCAAAATGGGCCTTGCGGGCTGCTTCAAAAATCTCGGATTGGGGTAGGATGGTCATGATGAGCCAATATAATGGTGGCCAGGCTAAAACCCAACTGGTTTCGAGATGCTGAAAAGCGCGGCAATTCTGGTGATCGGCGACGAAATCCTGTCGGGCCGCACCCAGGACACCAACACCAATTATATCGCCAAGTTCC
>JBBSKJ010000252.1:0-4062 GCA_038256475.1 Micropepsales bacterium
GCATTGTCCTTCACCGGGCGCATGGAATGGCCGCCGGAATTGGTCACTTCCAGCCGGAAATTCACCGGGGTTTTTTCACCGGCATTGATGCCGACATAGATGCGCTTGCCGCTCTCGTCGATGCGGCCCCAGCCGCCTTCGTTCAGGGCAAACTCGGCATCGATCAGGGGGCGGTGTTCGTTCACCAGATGACGCGCGCCGTTGAACGGTGCGCCTTCCTCGCCGCAGGTCAGCGCCATCTTCAAGGTGCGGCGGGGCTTGAAACCCTCTTTCTTGAAACGCGCCAGCATGTCGACCCAGATGGCGGCCTGGGCCTTGTCGTCGGCGGTGCCGCGGCCATAGAAATAGCCGTCTTCCTCGATGAAGCTGAAGGGATCGCGGCTCCAGTCTTCGCGCTTGGCTTCCACCACATCCAGATGCGCCAGCAGCAGCACGGCCTTGGCCTTGGGATCGCTGCCCGGCAGCACCGCCACCAGACTGCCTTCCTTGGGATTGGCGGGGGTGACGATCAGATGCAGATCGGACGCGGGAAAGCCGGCGGTGCGCAGCCGCGCCGCCATCTTTTCCGCCGCCAGGGTGCAGCTTCCCGACGCCAGGGTGGTGTTGATCTCCACCAGTTCCTTGAAGGTGGCGCGATACTGCGCCTGATCGGGGCGCAGGCTTTGCCCCGCCACAGGAAAGGCCAGCAGCGCGGCCATCGCCGCGCCGACAATCATACGCATGAGAACCATCATTTCTGGTTGACGTAAGCCCGGACCACTTCGGTGAGGAAATCGCGGCCTTCATAGAGCGAGCGCACCCGGATGCGCTCGTTCAGCCCATGCGCGCCGTTGCCATCATGCTCGCCGAATATGCCGGTGATGCCATAGGTGGGAATCCCGACCGGATTGAGAAAGGTGGCATCGGTGGCGCCCGCCAGCATCACCGGCGCGACCGGCACGCCGGGCCACATTTTCGCGGCGGCAGCTTTGACCGGCCCCATCACCTCCGGCGTCAAAGGCGGCGGCTTGGCCACTTCGTTGCGCTTTTCCAGGGTCGTCACCTTGACCTGCGGGTCAGCCACCAGCTGGGCCAGCTTCAACCGCACCTGCTCCACGCTGGTGCCGGGGAAGATACGGCAATTGATATTGGCGCGCGCCCGTTGCGGCAGGGCATTGTTGGCATGGCCGGCCTCCAGCAGGGTGGCGACACAGGTGGTGTGCAAAATAGCGTTATGGCTGGGATCGGCGGCGAGGGTCGCGGCGGCCTTCGCATCGGTGGGATTTTTCGCGAAGGCGGTCATGGCCGCGCCCATCCTGCCGCCCACTTGCGGTCCCATGGCGGCGAAGAAGGCGCGTGTCGCCTCGTTGGTCCTCACCGGAAACTGATAGACGCTGATTCTCGTCAGCGCGGAGGCCAGGCGGTAGATCGCATTGTTGGGCGTGGGGCGCGAGGAATGGCCGCCGATATTGGTCACTTCCAGCCGGTAGTTCTGGAAGTGCTTCTCGCCCGCCTGGATGGTGAGGAGCAGCCGCTTGCCCGACGCATCCAGCCGCCCGCCACCGCCTTCGTTCAGGGCGATGCCGGCGTCGATCAACTGGCGGCGGTTTTGGGCCAGCCATTTGGCGCCATTGAAGGCATCGGAGGTTTCCTCGCCGCAGGTCAGCGCGAGTTTGAGCGTGCGGCGGGGCACGAACTTTTCCTGCTTGAAGCGGATCAGCATGTCGACCCACACCGCAGTCTGGCCCTTCATGTCGGCGGTGCCGCGGCCGTAGAAAAAGCCGCCTTGCTCAATCAGCGTGAAGGGGTCGCGGGTCCAGTCCTCGCGCCTGGCTTCGACCACATCGATATGGGCCAGCAGCAGCACCGCCTTGGCCTGGGGATCGCTGCCGGGAAAGATGGCGACCAGGCCGCCTTCCTTGGGATTTTCGGGGACGGCGAAGTAGTGCAGGTCGCTGTTGGCAAAACCGGCCGCCTTCAGCCGCGCACCCATTCTTTGCGCCGCCAGGGTGCAGCTTCCCGAGGACAAAGTGGTGTTGGTCTCTACCAGCTCCTTGTAGATCTCGCGGAATTTCACCTGGTCGGGACGGGTCTGGGCCGCCGCCGGCAGGATGAGGACCGCACTCAGTGCCGCGCCCAGAAATATCCGCATCCCCAACCCCCGAAATCCCGGCTTCAGCGTAACGGCCACTCCCATTTATGAAAGGAGAAAAGCGCGGCGCAGCACGCCACAGTATGGCGGAGGAAAGCGAAGATGCCCGTATCCGCAGGGCCATACCGCCAAGCCTTTGATAAGACATCAAATAATAGCCCTTGAAATAAATGACCAGTCAGTTATTAAAAGCGGCATGAAAACCCAACGCTGGAATCGCCGCAAGGATGAACGCGCCCCCGAGATCCTCGAGGCGGCGCTGACCTGTTTTGCGCAGAAGGGTTTTGCCGCCACCCGCATGGACGATATCGCGGCGTGCGCGGGCATCACCAAGGGCACCATCTATCTCTACTTCGACAGCAAGGAGGCGGTGTTCAAGGCGCTGGCCCGCCAGTCCATCGGCGCGCGGATCGACGCCCTTGTCGAGCAGGTCAAGGCGTCCGAGGCGACGTCGGCCGACCTATTGCGCTTCATCCTGGGGACGATGGGGCAGTTCGCTTCCACCAGCGACCGTGTCGTGCTGCCGCGTGTGTTGCTGTCGGAGGCCGGCAATTTTCCCGAGCTGGCGGAATTCTGGCGGCGCGAGATCATCGATCGCGGGCTGGGCCTTTTCGAAACGGTGATCGCGCGCGGCGTGGCGCGCGGCGAATTGCGCGATTTGCCGCTGCACCATGCGGCGCGTCTGTGCGTGGCGCCGTTCCTGATCATGGTCTTCTGGCGCACCATCTTCGGCAAGTTCGACGCCGCGCCCTATGACTATGACGGTTTGATCCAGACCCATGCCGATACCCTGTTGCAGGGCCTGGCTGTGGATGGAGCAAAACAGTGAGGCTGCGTTTCGGACTTTGTTTTCTGCTGTTGCTAGGCGCTTGCGGTGAGCCGCCGGACGAAGGCTGGCTGGGTTATGGCGAAGGCGACAGCGCCATGATCTCCGCGCCGCAGCCCGGCTGGGTGACGGAGCTGAAAGTGGAGCGCGGCCAGGTGGTGCGCCGCGGCGATTTGCTGTTCGTGCTCGACAGCACCCAGCAGCAGGCGAGTCGCGACCAGGCGCAAGCGACGCTGGCGCAGGCGCGTGCTTCGCTGCAACAGGAACAGGCCAACCTCGTCTATGCGCGCACCGAGCTGGGGCGGCAGGACCGCCTGGCGGGTTCGGGCGCGGGCACCCCCACCCAGCGCGACCAGGCGCAGAACAATGCCCGCCAGTCGGCGGCGCGCATCGCACAGCTTCAGGCGCAGATCAGCCAGATGGAAGCGGGCCTGTCCGGCGCCGCCTATGGCCTGTCGCAGCGCCAGATCGTGTCGCAAACGTCAGGCCCGGTGCAGGACATTTATTTCCGGTCCGGCGAATATGTTCCCGCCGCCACGCCCGTCGTATCGATCCTGCCGCCCGCCAATATCTATGTGCGCTTCTTCGTGCCGCAATCCCAGATGGCGCAGCTGCGCCTCGGGCAGAAAGTCCAGATCGCCTGCGACGGCTGCAAACCCATGACCGCGACCGTCACCTTCATCGCCGGCCAGGTGGAGTTCACCCCGCCGGTGATTTTCAGCACCGGCAATCGCGAAAAGCTGGTGTTCAAGCTGGAAGCGCGGGGCCCCGGCGGCCTGAACATTCATCCCGGCCAGCCGGTGACGGTCCGCCCGCTGTGAGCAAGCTGTGACCAATCTGGCCATCGATGTGAAAGGCCTGACCAAGCGCTTCGGCAAGAAGGTCGCGGTGGATCATGTCGATATCGCCATACCGGAAGGCGAAGTCTGGGGCTTTCTGGGGCCTAACGGTTCGGGCAAGACCACCACCATCCGCATGCTGTGCGGGCTGCTGCGCGCCGATGAAGGGCAGGGCACCTGTCTGGGACTGGACTTTCGCACCCAGTCCGAAGCGATCAAGCGACAGGTCGGCTACATGACCCAGAAGTTCAGTTTCTGGGAAGACC
>JBBSKJ010000253.1:0-4043 GCA_038256475.1 Micropepsales bacterium
AGCCCCATGAAATCCATCGGCAGCGCGCGCAAGCGGCGCTGCGGATGCAGCTGGATGGAAACCGCATCGGCCGCCCGTGCGCTGCCCGCAAACGGCAACGCCGCCGACGCCGCCAGCATGGTCCTGCGCGAAACCATCATGTCATGCCCATATCAAACAATCCGCATTGCGTGCCAGTAACCGACAGCGGGAATAACAACCCCGATCGTGAGAACAAGGCATTTCACGATCCAGCCTCGGCCCCAAAGCCCCAACGGACGCGAAACTGCCCAGGTTGCCGACGCGGAAATGACGACTGCAAGAACCCAGACGGCCTCTGCCCAAAAATAGCCGAGAGGGGCGGCAGCCATGAAACCCAATACCGTTGAAAGGCAAGAAACAACCGACAGCGCCAGCAACTCGCTGAGCAGTTTCATCGCGGAAATAATGCTGGTCATGGCGTTCCTGCTCGGCGCTTAAAAAAATAGCGCTGCGGCAAAGGTTGTTCAAGACCAGGCGCCGCCCATTTGTTATCCGATAGATGTTTCTGGATTGCGGAAATATTGGCTGATGCCCCAGCCTGATCGAGCAACCCGGCGGCAAAAGAATTGCTGTTGAACCCGTTGGGATCCATCTTGTTTCCGGCAAAACTGAATAGGCCGGGCATAATGTCGAGGCCTGGCTGGCCAAGCGTTGGATCAAATTTCTTATAAGGCACCGGCCTGTACCGCCATTGACTAGGGTTCGTGGGAGGCAGGCTATAGGGCGAGCTTCCGTCGTAACCTTGTGCAGCCTGAAGTAGCCGCTTGGCAAAAAGCTCTCCGCTGACGCCTTTGGGCGGCGTCAGCGTTTTTTCTCCCAAATTGCTAAGCCCTTTGGGATTGTCGAGCAGTTGCTGGTCGCTGCCATTGAATACCAAATTCCCAAGACCCGGAATCTTCTCCCTCGAACCGGACGGTCCGCCATCCAGCGAGTACATGAAATTGCCGTCGCGATAGACCTTGAAGCCGGTATGCGCCGCTGGCGACGGCCCTGCCAGATCACCCAAACCTGCCGGATTTGTGAAGTAGGCCCTTACCTCCCATTCACCTCTAGGTTTTTCGGCCTGTACGGTAACGGATTCACTGATCGGCGTTTCACCCGCATGCTCTTCCAGCGATACGGGCTCGGTCATTTCTTTCCATGTTTGAGCGGCCATGCCGTCCTCCAACAACAGACAATTTATCCAGCCGTCAGGATAGGCACGCCGCGGCGGACATTGCTTCGATTCTCTCGTGCTCGATGCGTCTTTCGCACGAGAAGGCTGACGTGCGCTGAAAGTGTCCGGCGCCTATCAAGAGCGCACGAGAAACTACCGCCCTTCGATGGTCTGGCCGATCTTGTGCACCATCTGGTCCCGCTGCACCTGGATGATCGCCTGCGCGTCCATGCTGTAGAGCCCGCGCAGATACCCTTCGTCATTGACGGTCATCCCGGTGGGCTGGGCCGTGCAGCCGGGTGTGAACAGGTTCATGATGCTGGGCAGCGGCTGGCAGTCCTTCACGGGCTCGATCTGCGCCAGCGCCAGCATGGCGATATGATCACCCACCGTGCCCATCTCATGATCCAGCAGCGCGTTGGGATCGGCAACGATGATGACGTTGTAGAAAACGCTGCGGGTGCCATCGCCCAACCGCCCGCCGGTGACCGCTATCGCCCCGACGGCATAGGGGATGATCATAAACCCGCCCGGACAAGTCTGGCTCGATCCCTCGCCGCATGGGATGCGCAGTTCGTTGCCCACACCCGTGACCTTGGGGCTGTCAAAGGTGGTCTTGCCGCGCACATCGCGCATCTGGGTGGTGTACCAGGCCTGGATCGGCTGCGTGACCTTCGCCAGGTCGTCCTTCTTCGCCTCGCTGTCGGCATAGCCCAGCATATAGGATTGGGTCTTGCGGATATTGGTCAGCAGCGCCTGCGGCGTGGTGGTGAAGACCACATGGATGTTGGGTTTGCAGTCCGCATTCTTGTTCACCGGCGCGCCGATGCGGGTCGCGGTTTCCCGCACCCGTTGGGCGATGAAACGCACCGCTTCCGGGCGGACGCCGATCACGCCAGGACAGACACCCACATCCCAGCGCGCGATCTTGCCGGTCAGCCGCGTCGGCGACGTCAGGCTGGTGACGAATGCATTGATCACCTGCCGCGCCTTTTCGGAACTGACGGTCACGGAATCCGATGGCCCGACCTGCGCCCGCGCCGGACCGCCAAGCCCCAGCACCACACCCAGAACAACCGCGCCCCATCCTCGCATGGTCAGCACCCTATGACTGTTGTAGTTTTATCTAACACAGCCTTAAGATGCCTGGCAACTCGCCTTTCGCTAGACGGAAGAGCGCAGATCGCGCAGCAGCGGGGGATCGAACCATGCGCCGGCCACGATCACCGCCACCAGATGACTCAGCGGCAGCGGCTTGACCGGTATCGGTGCAAAGCCAAGCCTGACAGATGTCTTCTCGCCGATCGTGTCCATGTCGGCGGGAAAATAGCTGTGCCAGTCCTCCAGGCAATCGAAGCGCGTGCCGAACCGGGCATGAATCTCGTCGAACAACTCGCTGGCATCATCGCTGAGAAGGCCCAGATCGTGATAAAGCCACGGGTCTTCCGAGGGTACGAATTTTCCCACATACTTTGGCAAGATCGCCACAAGCTCCCGGGCCGCTTCTTCCCGCGACCATGCTGTACTCACACGACGCCTCCGTAAGGCACAGGTTCAGCAAATTCTACCACGATCCGACCCATGCTTCCCCGAAATACCGGCGATTTTTTTGCCCGCGAGGCCAAGTGCGACTTCCCCATATTGCGTCCTTTTTCTCGTGCGTTAGGCTCCTTCCCGCACGAGGAGACCGCCATGCGCCGCACGCCCGTCCTGTTGTCCGCCCTGATCCTGGCCGCCGGTTTGACGCCCATGGTGGCCGCCACCGCCCAGAATTCGAATGGGGCCGGCCCCGACAGCGCCGCCAATATCAAGGCGCATATGGCGGTCCTCGCCGCCGATGACTTGAAGGGCCGCGAAGCCGGCTCCCCCGGCTATGAAGCCTCCGCCGACTATGTCGCCCGCCAGATGAAGGCGCTGGGGCTTCAGCCGTTCGGCGCCCCCCAAAAAGGAATGGAGCGCAGCTATTTCCAGACCGTGCCGCTGGTGGCGGCGCGCGCCAAAAACGAAGGCAAGTTCTCGCTGAAGGACGCTGACGGAAAGGAAACCCCGCTGGTCTTCGGCAAGGACTATATCACCGGCGGCGACGAGGTGTTCCCGGCTATCCGCATGAACGCGCCCCTGGTGTTCGTCGGCTATGGCTTGGTGGCGCCGGAAAAAGGCCGCGACGATTACGCCGGGCTGGACGTCAAGGGCAAGATCGTGGTGGCGCTGGCCGGGGCGCCCAAGTTCTTGCAGACCGAGGAGCGCGCCTATTACCGCGGCGGCCGCGCCAAGCTGCAGGCCGCAAAGGACCGCGGCGCCATTGGCTATCTCAGCGTCGGCACCCTGACGGGCGAAAAGCTCTATCCCTTCGCCAATCGCGTGCGCCAGTTCAAAAGCTGGGGCATGAGCTGGCGGCAACAGGACGGCACGGCGTTCTCGCAGGTGCGCCTGCCGATCCTTGCGGGCATCAGCGTGGCGGGAGCGGAAAAACTCTTCGGCGCCAAGACCAAAGACATCCTCGCCCAGGCCGAAACCAACCAGGGCGCCGTCAAGGGCTTTGCCCTGAACATGTCGCTCTCCGCCACGATGGACAGCGAAACCAGAACGCTGGAAAGCCGCAACGTGATCGGTCTGTTGCCGGGCAGCGATCCCAAACTGAAAAACGAATATATCGTGCTGTCGGCCCATCTCGACCATCTGGGCATCACCCCGGCGGTAAAGGGCGACAAGACCAACGACACCATCAACAATGGCGCGCTGGACAATGCGGCGGGCGTGGCCACCACGCTGGAAGTCGCGCGCCTGCTCAAAGCCAAACCGCCCCGCCGCTCCATGATCTTCCTGGTCAACACGGCGGAGGAAAAGGGCCTGATCGGCTCGGAAT
>JBBSKJ010000254.1:0-4035 GCA_038256475.1 Micropepsales bacterium
GTGGTCGGCCGCTATGCCAACCGCATCGGCGGCGCCAAGTTCACGCTGGACGGCAAGACCCACCAGCTCGCCGCCAATGGCGGGCCCAACAACATCCATGGCGGGCCGAACGGCTTCAACACCCGCGTCTACAGCGCCACGACGATGGACGGCAGCAATCCCAGCATCATCCTGAACATGGTCAGCCCCGACGGCGACCAGGGCTTTCCCGGCCGGATGGATTTCACCGTCAGCTATACCCTGAAGGCCGACAATACGGTGCGGATCGAATACCGCGCCACCACCGACAAGCCCACGGTGCTGAACATCACCAACCACGCCTATTTCAACCTCAAGGGCGCGGGCAATGGCGATATCCTGAACCATCAATTGCAGATCTTCGCGGACGCCGTCACCCCGGTCGATGCCAACAAGATGGCGACCGGCGAAGTGATGAAAGTGTCGGGCACCGGCTTTGACTTCACCAGGCCCAAACCCATCGGCAAGGACATTGACGGTCCCGATCCGGCGATCATCGCCACGCCCGGCTGGGACATCAACTTCATCGTGCGTGGGCCGATGGGCAAGCTGCGGCCCGCCGCCCGCGTGACCGAGCCCGAGACCGGCCGGGTGATGAGCGTATGGACCACCCAGCCCGGTGTGCAGCTTTATGTGCCCAATGCCGGTCGCACGGTGCCGGGCAAGGACGGCCAGCAATATGGCCCGCGCCAGTCCTTCTGCCTGGAGACCCAGCATTTCGCCAACTCGCCCAACATCCCGGCTTTCCCCTCGACCGAACTGAGGCCCGGGAAAATCTTCTATGAAGTGACCGAATACCGCTTCTCAACAACGAAATAATAATCACCATGGGCGGCCTTGGTGAGTAGCGGCAGCGTACGAACGCCCATCCAGCGCACGAAGCGCCCTGAAGATGGATGGCCGGGTTGAACCCGGCCATGGAGAAGGAATGAAAGCCGAACTGCTCTTCTCCTACGGCACACTTCAGCAAGAGGGCGTGCAGCTGGCCCAGTTCGGGCGGCGGCTGGAAGGCCACATGGATGCGCTTCTCGGCTGGCGCCAGGAGATGGTGGAGATCACCGATCCCGACGTGCTGGCCAAGAGCGGCAAGGCCTATCACCCGATCGTGATACCGGGGCGCAAGGACGATTCGGTTCCGGGCATGGTGTTCGAGATTACGGCGCAGGAACTGGCCGCCGCCGACCGCTATGAAGTGGACGATTACCGGCGCATCACCGCGCCGCTACAGTCCGGCGTCACTGCCTGGGTCTATGTGAAGGCCTGACAGAAAAACAAAAAAAAGGCGCCGCGGTTTCCCGCAGCGCCTTTTCTCTTTTCAATCAATGCTACTTCTTCGCCCAGGGACCGACTTCCGGCACCGGCTGGGTATGGGTCAGCTCGCCCAGATTCTCCTTCACGCCACTGGCAATGGCCGCCGTCTCGCTGCCCGCCTGGAAGCAGGTGTAGTCGGGACGGTCGCGCCAGGCCAGCGGACCGCACAGGCGGATGCCAGCCTTGATCGCCGCGTCATGGACGATGTTGATGTTGCGCTCATAGTCCGGATCGCCCTGGCGATAGCCGGTATGATTGGAAAGATCGCCCGCGGCGGCGAAGATCGCGGTGACGCCCGGAATCTTGGCGATGCGGTCGGCATCCTTGAGGCCATCCAGGGTCTCGATCATCAGGATCAACACCACATTGTCGTTCCAGGTCTGGCGATAGCCGCCCGGAACGCCGCCCCAGAAGTTGGCGCCGAAGGCCTGGCCGCCGCCCTGGCTGCGTTTGCCCATTGGCGGGAAGTAGGTGAAGTCGCGCGCTTTGAGCGCCTCCTCATAGGTACGGATGGTCGGGACCACGATCACCAGCGCGCCGGCGTCGGTGGCAGTCTGGATTTCGCGCTCGTCCGCCAGGGCAACGCGCACACCCGGCACCGCCTTGGCATGCGGGCAGCCCGCCCACATGCGCGCGGTCTGGGCCCAGTCGCGTGCCATGTGCTGATGCTCGACCCAGATGAAGTCGTACCCGGCATTGGCCATGGCGCAGTAGGTGGACGGATCGGTGCCGGCGAACATGGTGCCGCCGGTGACCTTGCCGCCCTGCATCATCTTGAGCTTGACCGGATTCCAGATCTTGGTGCCGGGGGGTGCGTTGAAGGCAGGGCCATATTTCCAGGTCTTGTCGTTGAACTTGCCCTGGTTGACGGCACCCGGCGGCGCCCGGTCGATCGACCTGGTGTCCATGCCCGCAGGCGCGGCCAGCGGAAATTTCAGTGTGCCGGCGGCGGCATTGTTGGCGTAGGGATCGGCAACCTGCGAATCCGCGGCAACCGTGCCAAGGCCGACAGCCGCGACCAACGCGGCTGAAAACAACATACGTTTCATGAATTCTTTCTCCCTGCGACCGACGTCTTGTGGCCGGTTTTGACAGCTAATCAGGCAAGGCCGGGCTGGTCAAACGCTGCGAGGTCCAGTTCGCGCCTGCACAATGCATCAGATGGCGCGGCAGGATGGCGCACCGGCTTTGTGACTTGCTAAGGTGCTGCGCCGTCGGAGAACCACATGAACATGCGTTTCGTCCTTGCCGCCCTGCTGACGGCGGTCACTTCCCTGCCAGCTCAAGCCGCCATCACCAAGCAGGCCTGGGGCGGCGTGGACAAGAAGGGTGTGGACCTTTTCATCCTGACCAACCCCAAGGGCATGGAAGTCAAGATCACCAACTATGGCGGCATCATCACTTCCATCCGGGTGCCCGATCGCACCGGCAAGCTGGAGAATGTGAATCTGGGCTTTG
Source organism: Micropepsales bacterium (assembly GCA_038256475.1). Classification (GTDB taxonomy): domain Bacteria; phylum Pseudomonadota; class Alphaproteobacteria; order Micropepsales; family Micropepsaceae; genus Rhizomicrobium. Next base: position 2,788 of record JBBSKJ010000254.1, read on the forward strand.
ACCGGCTGGAGGACTATCGCAGCCCCAATTACAGCGGGCGCTATGGCGCCCTGATCGGCCGCTATGCCAACCGCATCAAGAACAACAGCTTCCGGATCAACGGGGTGGTGCACCGCGTCTCACGCGAGACTTATACCTCCTCCGAAAGCAAGCCCTATGACGAACGCGTCTGGGACGCCAGCACCAGGAACGGCGATGAACCGGAATTGACGCTCAGCCTCATGGACCGCAGCGGCACCATGGGCTTTCCCGGCAATCTGCGGGTGCGGGTGACATATACGCTGACCAGGGACAACATCCTGCGCATCACTTATTACGCCGTCACCGACAGGGAAACGGTGGTCAGCATGACCAACCATGCCTATTTCAATTTGGGCGGCGATCTGTCGGGCAGCGTGCTGGACCAGCTGCTGACGGTGAATGCCGATGCCATCACCGCGGGCGATGAGAGCAACACCCCGACCGGCGAGATGCGCGCCGTCGCGGGCACGGCGTTTGATTTCCGTACCCCCACCCCCATCGGCGCGCGCATCAAGGACGCCGATCCGGCAATCGTGCGGGCGCGTGGCTATGACCAGAATTATGCGATCAACGGCAAGCCGGGCGTCTTGAGGTTCGCGGCACGGCTGGAAGACCCCAAGTCGGGCCGGGTGCTGGAAACCTGGACCACCAATCCGGGCCTGCAGGTCTATACCGCCAACTATTCGCCCCCGCCGGTGGCGCTGGCCAAGGGCTATCGCATTCAGGGCAGCGTGGCGCTGGAAGCGCAGGGCTTTCCCAATTCGCCGAACATCCCGAGCTTCCCCTCGACGCGGCTGGTGCCGGGACAGGAATATCGCCAGATCACGGAATATCGCTTCAGCGTGAAGTAGCGCCCGGCGCAACCATTTAACCTGTCATCCCGGAAGCCGCGAAGCGGCTATCCGGGATCCATGGTGCCGCCCGCAAGATGGATCCCGGCTCGGCGCGATGCTGACGCATCGCTTGGCCGGGATGACAATCGAGTTTGATTCTAGAAACAATCACTCTAAGCCGCCGACAGGACTTCTTTGACCTTGGCGGCGAGCTGCTTGAGCCCGAACGGCTTGGGCAGGAAGTGAATGTCTTCCGAACTCTGGTCGTTGCGCCGGAAGGCTTCCTCGGCATAGCCGGACATGAAGATCACGCGCAGGTCGGGCTTTAGCTGCTTGACGTGCCGCACCATGGTGGGGCCGTCCATGCTGGGCATCACCACATCGGTGATGATCA
>JBBSKJ010000255.1:0-4025 GCA_038256475.1 Micropepsales bacterium
CCCTCCTATCATGGCATGCGGATGTGGGAGACGTTCGGCGACATGGCCTTCGCCATCACCACCCGCGCGCTCGGCCTGCGCGATCTTGGGCCCGCGCTGTCGCCGATGAACGCCTTCCTGGTGCTCACCGGCACCGAGACCCTGCCGTTGCGCATGCAGCGCCATTGCGACAACGCGCTGACCGTCGCAAAATGGCTGAAGGCCAATCCCAAGGTGGAATGGGTCAATTACGCCGGACTGCCGGACAATCCGTCTTACAAGTTGCACCAGAAATACTGCCCGAAGGGCGCGGGCAGCGTGTTCACCTTTGGACTGAAGGGCGGCTTTGAGGCCGGCATGAAGATGGTCAACAGCGTCAAGCTGTTCAGCCATCTCGCCAATATCGGTGACACCCGCAGCCTGATCATCCACCCCGCCTCCACCACCCATCGCCAGCTGGCCGATGAAGACCGGGCCAGGGCGGGCGCGGGCAATGACGTGGTGCGGCTGAGCATCGGCATTGAGGACACTGCGGACATTATCGCCGATCTGGAACAGGCCTTAAGCTAGACGTTTGAGTTCGAACGCATGCCACACGGCAACGCAGAGCAGCGCTGCCGCCACGATCTGGTGCAGCGCTGACAGCGCAAGCGGGGCCATGAACACGAGGGTGAAGACGCCCAGAAGTATCTGGCAGGCGGTGATGACGGCAATCGCCTTGGCGCTGTTCTTGGCCGGCCCCTTCAGCTGGATGCCGCGCGCATAGATGAAGGCCGCGACACCGGCGACAATGTAGCCGCCGATGCGATGGTTGAACTGCACCAGGCCCTGATTTTCAAAGAAATTGATCCACCAGGGCGAATAATAGAACGCACTTTCCGGAAAGATGCCGCCATTCATGTCAGGCCAGGTGTTGTAGATCAGCCCGGCATCCAGCCCCGCCACCAGTGCGCCCAGCAGCATCTGAACATAGACCAGCGCGGCAAAGACATAACCGCGCCGGGCATCTCCGCTTCCCTCTTTTTTTGTTCGCGCGCCTGACGGCGCGGGGGCGCGCAAATAGCGCAGCGCGATCCACAGGATCGCCGCCAGCAGCACCAGCGCCGCGCCCAGATGAACCGCCAGCCGGTACTGGCTGACTGAGACTCTTGTCTCCAGCCCGCTCTGCACCATCCACCAGCCGATCAGGCCCTGCAATCCGCCAAGCGCGAACAGCAGCAGCATGCCCGGCCATTCGCTGCGCCTGATCGCACCGACGCTGGCGAACCAGATGAAGGGCACGAGAAACATCAGGCCCAGAAAACGGCCGAGGAAACGGTGGCCCCATTCCCACCAGAAGATGCCCTTGAACTGCTCCAGGCTCATGCCGCGATTTTCCAGCATGTATTGGGGAATTTGCTTGTACTTGGCGAAGGCGTCGGCCCAGGCGGCGTCGCTCATCGGCGGCAGCGCGCCCATGATCGGCTTCCATTCGGTTATGGAAAGACCCGACCCGGTGAGCCGCGTCAGGCCGCCAATCACGATCATGGCCAGGATCACGCCTGCCACGGCCAGCAGCCAGATGCCGACGGCCTTGCGGCCCTTGATACCTGAAGATGGGGAGAATTTTTCGGACGCGTCCATGCGGGGCATCTGATAACCTCCCGACCCGCAGTCGTCAAAGAAGCAAAATGTCCCGCCGCACCAAGACCCTGATATCCGCGATTGTAATCGTCTTCTTCTGGCTGCCCGCCTATGCGGTATTCATCGTGGGGCTGGCGCGCCATGTGCTGCCGGGCGCGCCCTGGTATGTCTCCCTGCTCTTTTATGCCCTGACGGGGACCTTATGGATCGTTCCCATCGGCCTGTCGTTACCCTGGATGCATCGCGAACCAAAAACTGGGGCATGATCGACAATCAGGACGAGCAGCGTTTCGAACTGACCGAAAACGGCTTCCTGGCCTGGGCCGAATACCGTGTCCAGGACGGCAAGTATATCATCCCCCATGTCGAGGCCGAGCCGCCGCTGCGCGGCACTGGCGCGGCCGACCGGCTGATGGTCGCCATTGTTGCCCATGCACGCGCCAACACGCTCACGATTGAACCACGCTGCTCTTATGCGCGCGCATGGTTCAAGCGCCACCCGGATACGGCTGACGTTCTGGCTTGACCATGACGCCCCGCCCCATGTGAGTATGGCGGTGCAGATCAGCTAAGCGCGGGGCGGAGATGTGGCGGGTAAAATCCCTGGATGCGATCCTGGCGACCGCCCGGAAGAAAAGCCTTCATCGCAGCCTGGGCCCCGTGCAGCTGACTCTTTTTGGCATCGGCGGCGTCATCGGCACCGGCATCTTCGTCCTGACCGCGGAAGCCGCGCAAAAGGCCGGGCCGGGCATGATGATCTCCTTCATCATCGCGGGCGCGGTCAGCGCCGTTGCGGCGCTGTGTTACGCCGAGCTGGCCTCGATGGTGCCGGTGTCAGGCTCGGCTTACACGTATTCCTATGCCGTGCTGGGCGAGCTGGTGGCCTGGCTGGTGGGCTGGGCGCTCATCCTGGAATATGCCGTGGCCGCCAGCGCCGTGTCGGTGGGATGGTCCGGCTATATCGTCGGCCTGCTGGCGCATCTGCCCGATCCCATCATCATACCACCCGAACTGGCGGCAGGACCGTATGCCGGCGGCGTCTTCAACTTGCTGGCCGTGTTGGTGGCGCTGGCCGTCACGGGCCTCCTGGTGATTGGCACCCGCGAAAGCGCCACGGTCAACGCCGTTCTGGTGGCGGTCAAGCTGGCGGCGCTGGGCGCGTTCATCTGGCTGGCACTGCCGGTGATGACGCAAAGCAATTTCCACCCCTTCACGCCCTTGGGCACCAGCGGCGTCGTCGCCGCGGCGGCCTCGATCTTCTTTGCCTATGTCGGCTTTGACGCGGTTTCCACGGCCGCCGAGGAAACCAAGAACCCGCAGCGAAACCTGCCCATCGGCCTGATCGCCAGCCTGGCCATCTGCACGGTGCTCTATCTGCTGGTGGCGGCGAGTGCGATCGGGTCCTACGGCGCGCAGCCGGTGTTCGGCCCCAACGGTGAGGTGCTGGCGCCCGGCAGCATGGCGCTGACCGCGGCCTGTGCTGCCTTCACCGATCAGCCGCTGGTCTGTTCGCGCGAGGCGTTGGCCCATGTGCTGCGCTCGATCAATTATCCCGTGGTCGGCAACCTGCTGGGCCTGGCGGCGGGTATCGCCCTGCCAACCGTGATCCTGATGATGATTTACGGCCAGACCCGGATTTTCTTTGTGATGTCGCGCGACGGATTGCTGCCCGAAAAACTCAGCACCGTGCATCCGCGCTTCCGCACCCCGCATGTGGTGACCTGGATCACCGGCACCGTGGTGGCGTTTGCCGCCGCCTTCCTGCCGGTGGGACGGCTGGCCGACATTTCCAATTCCGGCACCCTGTTCGCCTTTGCGGTGGTCTCGGTGGCGGTTCTGGTATTGCGCCGGACCCAGCCGGACCGGCATCGCCCCTTTCGCACGCCCCTGATCTGGCTGTTCGCTCCGCTGTCCGTCGCGGGCTGTGCCATCCTGTTCGCTTTCCTGCCGTGGCAGGCGCAGATCCTGTTTCCCATCTGGTCGGTGATCGGGTTGGTGTTTTACTTTGCCTATGGCTACCGCCACAGCCACGTGGGGCGCGGGTACACCGAGGTGCCGGAGACCGAGATCCCCGGACCAATTTCCAATTAATTTGTGAAGCACTGCCGCGCCCGCCCTCCTCGCTGTCGCGCGGGCGGGCTTGGCATTTGCTCAGAGGCGCGTGCAATTCAATATTTTCGCCTGACGCGCGGGGCCAAAGACGCTGACGCATGGCCCCGCTTGTCATTTATTTTGCCGCCCTCAAAGGGCGGCAAAATAAATGGTCGGAGCGACAGGGTGAGGCGCGGCGCGTGCCAGCGCGTGAGCATGTCCGGTGGACATGCGAAAGCGGCGAACGCCCGGAGCGCCAGCGAAGGGCCGGGAATCCTGCTCCCCAATGATGAAGGGTAAAAATGGTCGGAGCGACAGGATTTGAACCTGCG
>JBBSKJ010000256.1:0-4021 GCA_038256475.1 Micropepsales bacterium
AAAGCGGAACTTCTCGTCCAGCTCCACCAGCTTGAAAGCGGCCCGGCTGCGATAGCCCTTGGATTTGGCGGCGGCGACGTAAGGATCGTTGAGCTGGCGCTGCAGCCAGGTCTGCGAGGAGGTGGTGCGCCCGCGATTCTTCTTCACCTTGACGGGCACGCGCCCGCGCCCCGACGCATCACCCGACTTCATGACAATTCCTGGCTCATCTGCCGCAGCATGCCTTCACGCAAGCCGCGGTCGGCGACGCGTAGCACCGGCGACGGCCACAGGGAACAGATCGCCGAGAAAATTGCACAGCCCGGCAGCATCAGGTCGGCGCGCTCAGATCCGATGCTGCCGATTTGCGACAGCGCCTTTGCGTCCATGCCCACCAGCCGCTCCACCACATCGAGCATGTGACGGGTCTCGTGCCAGCTGCCATCCACCCGGGTGCGGTTGTAGCGCGGCAGCTTCAGCGCGATCGCCGCCAGGGTGGTGACGGTGCCCGAGGTGCCCAGCAGGTGGTTCTTGCGGCTGTCGAAACGACCGCCCATGTCCCGCGCAAACGGGGTGAAGCGTTCGATCAGTTCGCCGCGCATGCGCACAAATCCTTCGCGGGTGCCGGAGGCCGCGCCATAGACTTCCGCCAGACTCACCACGCCCACCGGCACCGAAGCGGTAAGGCGCGTCTTGAGCCCTTCGGGGCTGCGCGAAAGCCAGATGATCTCGGTGGAACCACCGCCGATATCGAACACCAGCGCGCCCTTGTACTTGCGGCCCATCAGGGGCGCGCAACCAGTGGCGGCCAGGTCCGCTTCCTCTTCCGCCGAAATCACCGACAGTTCGAGGCCCGCTTCGGCGCGGGCGCGCGACACCAGCACATCGGCATTCCTGGCCAGCCTTGCGGCCTGGGTGGCGATGACGCGCACATGCTGAACTTTATACTTGGCGATGCGCTCGGCGCAGATTTTGAGCGCCGCGATGGTCCGGTCCAGGGCGGCGTCGGACAAAAGCCCGGTTTGGCCCACCCCTTCGCCCAGCCGCACGATACGCGAAAAGGAATCCGTCACCCGAAAGCCGCCTTTGCCGGGGCTGGCGATCAGCAGACGGCAATTGTTGGTCCCCAGATCCAGTACGGCCAGCAAGGGTCCGGCCGCTGCGGGCCTGGCATCCCCTTCTCCCGTATTTGGCCGGTTTCCGTGCAATTTTCGCCCCGTTTCGCGGCTCGAAGCAGCGTCCATGGCGCAAGGTAGCACGGGTTGGCAGCCGGGTGCGCCTGTCTGCCGCGCCCCCGCAAAAAGGGTTGTGCCCCCACCCCGGCCCCACCAATCTGCCCGGCAAGTCAAACAAGCCAAACAAAGCGTTGGGGGGAGAGCGTGCCAGCACCAAAGACAGTCAAGGAGCGGCTGCGCGCCATCACCACGGGGTCGGTCGGCAACCTGGTCGAATGGTATGACTGGTACGCCTATTCGGCTGCCGCGCTCTATTTCGCGCCGGTCTTCTTCCCCCAGGGTGACCAGACCGCCCAGCTTCTGCAGACCGCGGGCGTCTTCGCAGTGGGCTTCTTCGCGCGGCCTGTCGGCGCCTGGATGATGGGCCGCTATTCCGACCGCTACGGCCGCAAGAATGCGATGGTGATTTCCGTCGCCCTGATGTGCCTGGGTTCGCTGATCATCGCCTTCACGCCGGGCGCCGCGGTGATCGGCATCTTCGCGCCCGCCATCCTGTTCATCGCCCGCATCCTGCAGGGCCTGGCGCTGGGCGGCGAATATGGCGCCAGCGCGACCTATATGAGCGAAATGGCCGGCAAGACCTATCGCGGCTTCTGGTCCAGCTTCAATTACGTCACCCTGATCGCCGGGCAGCTGATCGCGCTGACGGTGCTGATCGCCCTGCGCTACACCATCGGCGAAGAAGCAATGATGGCATGGGGCTGGCGCGTACCCTTTGTCATCGGCGCCATTCTGGCGGTGGTCGCCTTCTGGCTGCGGCGCTGGATGCAGGAAACAGAATCCTTCGAAAAGGCCCAGGCGTCGGGCGAAGAACTGGGCAGCACCAAGATGCTGTTCCAGAGATTTCCGCGTGAGACCCTCACTGTGCTGGGCCTGACCGCCGGCGGATCGCTGACCTTCTACATCTACACCACCTATATGCAGAAATTCCTGGCCAACACCGCCGGCTTCACCCGCGACCAGGCCACCGAACTGAGCGCGGCCACGCTGTTCTGCTTCATGCTGATCCAGCCGCTGATCGGCTGGATCTCGGACAAGGTGGGCAGGAAACCAATGCTGCTGATGGCGTTCGGCGGCGGCACGCTGATCACCTATCCGGTGATGACCACGGTCGCCCAAGGCGGCTCGATGCTGATGATCTTCTTCATCCTGATCGGCGCCATGATCGTGCAGGGCGGCTACACCGCCATCAACGCGGTGGTGAAGGCGGAACTCTATCCGTCCTATGTGCGGACCCTGGGGGTGGCGCTGCCCTATGCGCTGGCCAACGCCACCTTCGGCGGCACGGCGGAGTATGTGGCGCTGTGGTTCAAGTCCATCGGCCTTGAACACGGCTTCTATATCTATGCCACCGCCATCATGGCTTTCGGGTTTGTGGTGGTTTTGACCATGCCCGACACCCGCCGCCACAGCCGGATTGAGGAAGATTAGACGGTCCTTGAAAGGCCCGCCGGGCTGGTCTAAAGGGGCGGTCCCGTTGGGGGATCGTCTAACGGTAGGACTGCAGACTCTGACTCTGCCTATCTAGGTTCGAATCCTAGTCCCCCAGCCACCCAGTCCGCTACGGACCTGGGTTGGCGATCATCTTCTGAATATCAGCGAAGCTTCCGAGGCTTACGTAGCGCATCGGCCAGCAGAGACCAGCTGTCCGGAAATCTTCGCCCGTTTTGCCGCGGCGTTTGAGGGTCAGTCTCTGGTCGAGCTCAGCCAATTTCCGGCATTCGTCGTAGATCGGCGTGGAGCACGGTTCGCATAACAGCGACTTTTCGGAGTTCAATTTGCGTTTTTTCGCCTGGCGACGCGAAACGTCGCGACTATTCCGAGGCTTGGCGGAGCGGGCACAAAAACCGCTATTTCATAACAGCGATTAAGTTTGGCGATAACAGGGATTTCTTTTCGTGGAACAGGGATTTCTTCTACGCCTTACAGCGATTGGGCTTCAGTCGCTCGCGCCTGATCGCAATCTAGCACAGACCTGATCAAAGCTCTTAACCCGGTAGGGGGTGTAGCGGTCTTGCGAGGTCTCTTTTGCCGAAGGCACCAGCACCAGCTTTTCAGAAGTCGTTCTGGCGATGGAGGGTAGGGCCGAGGCCGGGATGAGCCATAGTGTATCTATGGTACTCCCCTCGAGCTTGATGCAGAGCAGGTACCCCTCCCCCTCGCGGGCAAAGGTCTTGAGGCGAACGTCGAACTGGACGGTCTGCCCCTTGAGGTCGTCATAGCCGCGCCGGCTCTTGACCTGCAGGGGGATCGCCTTGCGGGAAATCTTGTCAAAGAGGAGCAGGTCCATCCCATCATCATCAGCGATGGGCTTGAAGGGTGAGAGCCTTCCGCCCGACGCCTCCAATATCCCGGCGGCGACCAGGCACTCCCCGATAGCCCCTACCTGGGTGCTGGTGGGTCCCGGCGTTGCGGAAAGCTCCGGCCCGGCCATTTCTATGGGACCTGCCGCGGCTGATCGGGTACCCGACCAGGATTGGACCCCGCCTCCAAGCCCCGCCCGATGCCGAACTGGGATTGGCTAGCCGAATAGCTCTCGAGCCGGCCGTCGGTGCTGATCCAAACGATGGCGCTGGAGGAGCGGCTGTCCGCCCCGCCCACGAACGCCCCGACCACCGGGATGAAGTTCTGGGGCCGGGCCCGGGCGTCGACCCAGGTGTACATCAGCATGCGCCGGCCATCCGGCATGAGGGTGTTGGTGGTGGGTTGGCCCAGGCCGGCTATGACCTCCGCGTAGGTGGTCCGCCCTTTTTCAAAAGCCGTGAGGTTCTTTTCATCGACCCGCACCCCGGCCGACACGCATCCAG
>JBBSKJ010000257.1:0-4018 GCA_038256475.1 Micropepsales bacterium
AGGGCCCGGAAGCTGCCTTCCGGGCCCTGATCTGTACCTTGGTTAGTGGGTAACGACCGGATCGTCGTCCTCGGCGAGCGGCAGGGTCGTGGCCACTTCAGGCTCGACCCAGTCAATCGCTTCGGGTTGGCGGACCAGCGCCACCGCCAGCACTTCGCCCATGGTGGCGACCGGCACGATGGTCAGGCCTGTCTTCACATTGTCAGGGACGTCGGCAAGATCCTTCTCATTGTCCTTGGGGATGATCACGGTGGTGATCCCCGCCCGCAACGCCGCAAGCAGTTTCTCCTTCAGGCCGCCGATCGGCAGCGCCCGTCCGCGCAAGGTCACTTCGCCGGTCATCGCCACATCGCGGCGGATCGCAATGCCCGTAATGACCGAGATGATCGACGTGGCCATGGCCAGGCCGGCGCTGGGACCGTCCTTGGGTGTGGCGCCTTCGGGGACATGGACGTGGATATCGATCTTGTCGAACAGCGGCGGCTTGATGCCGAAGCTGGTCGCCTTGGAACGGACATAGGACCGCGCCGCGTCGATCGACTCCTTCATCACATCACCCAGCTTGCCGGTGGCCTGGAACCGGCCCTTGCCGGGCAGCATTACCGACTCGATGGTGAGGGTCTCACCGCCGACTTCGGTCCAGGCCAGGCCGGTGACGACGCCGATCTGATCCTCGCCCTCCATCTCGCCGAAGCGATGACGGCGCACGCCGGCAAAGGTGCCGAGATTTTCCGCCGTGATCTCCAGCGATTTGGTCTTTTTGGAGAGGATCTCCTTCACCGCCTTGCGCGTGAGGTTGGCGATCTCGCGTTCCAGATTGCGCACGCCAGCCTCACGGCTGTAGTAGCGGATCAGGTCGCGGACGCCGTCGTCCGTGATCTTCCATTCATCGTCCTTGAGCCCATGCGACTTCATCTGCTTGGGAATCAAATGGCGCCGGGCGATCTGGATTTTCTCATCCTCGGTGTAGCCCGGGATGCGGATGATCTCCATGCGGTCCATCAGCGGCTGCGGCATGTGCAGGCTGTTGGCCGTGGTGACGAACATCACGTCCGAAAGATCGAAATCGACCTCGAGATAATGATCGTTAAAGGTCGCATTCTGCTCGGGGTCGAGGACTTCCAGCAGCGCCGATGACGGATCGCCGCGATAATCCGCGCCCAGCTTGTCGATCTCGTCCAGCAGAAAGAGCGGATTGTTGCTCTTGGCCTTCTTCATCGACTGGATGATCTTGCCGGGCATGGAGCCGATATAGGTCCGGCGATGGCCGCGGATTTCCGCTTCATCGCGCATCCCGCCCAGGCTCATGCGGACATATTCGCGGCCCGTCGCCTTGGCGATCGAGCGGGCGAGCGAGGTCTTGCCCACGCCCGGCGGGCCGACCAGGCACAGGATCGGTCCTTTCATCTTGCCGACGCGCTGCTGCACGGCGAGATATTCCAGGATGCGTTCCTTGACCTTTTCCAGGCCGAAATGGTCGTCATTCAGCACCAGCTCGGCGGCGACGATGTCGCGCCTCACCTTGCTCTTCTTGCCCCATGGCAAGGACAGCATCCAGTCGAGATAGTTGCGCACCACGGTCGCTTCCGCGCTCATTGGCGACATGGAGCGCAGCTTCTTGACCTCGGCATGCGCTTTCTCGCGCGCTTCCTTGGACAGCTTGGCCTTGCGGATACGGTCTTCCAGTTCGTTCAACTCGTCGCGGCCTTCTTCGCCTTCGCCGAGTTCCTTCTGGATCGCCTTCAACTGCTCGTTCAGATAATATTCGCGCTGGGTCTTCTCCATCTGGCGCTTGACGCGGCTGCGGATCTTGCGCTCGACCTGGAGAACGCCGATTTCCGCCTCGATTAGCGAGAGGATCTTTTCCAGCCGGTCAGTGGTGCTGAAGGTTTCCAGCAGCGCCTGACGCTCGCCGATCTTGACCGACAAATGCGAGGCGACGGTGTCGGCCAGCTTGGCCGCATCGTCGATCTGCGCCACCGCGGCCAGGGTTTCGGAGGGGATTTTTTTGTTGAGCTTGATGTATTGCTCGAAATTGGCCTTCACCGTGCGCATCAGCGCCTCGGATTCCTGCACCGCCGCCGGCTCGTCAGGAATCTTCTCGACCGTGGCCTGGAAGAAATCGCTGCGCGGATTGAAGCCCGTGACGCGGGCGCGCGACTTGCCTTCGACCAGCACGCGCACGGTCTGATCGGGCAGCTTGAGAAGCTGCAGCACGGTGGCCAGGGTCCCGATGGTGTGCAGCCCTTCGGCAGTGGGATCATCCTCGGCCGCGTTCTTCTGGGTGAGAAGCAGGATTTGCTTCTCGTCATTCATCACTTCCTCAAGCGCGCGGACGGATTTCTCGCGGCCCACGAACAGAGGAACGATCATATGGGGGAAAACCACGATATCGCGCAGCGGCAGGACCGGCGCACTATTGGGGTCTTTGGTCTCGACTTTTTTGGTGGCGTCATCCGCCATGCTTTGTGCTCCTGCCGGATTAACCCGGCGCAATTGGCTCCCCACCTGGGCAAGCCTTGAACGAAGCCGAACCCGGCCGACTCCGCACATTGTAAAGTGGCCCCCCTAACTGGGGGTTTCAAGGCGGTGTAAGGGCTTAACCGGGGCAAGTTCCCGGTTCCTCACAAAAACCCGCGCTGAACCGGTGCTTTTCGGGGCCCGCGTGGCGAATTTGCCCCCGAGGGGGCCCCATGGCTATCGTTTTGAAAACCATAAATTGAGGAACCTGATGCTCGACCGCCGCGCCTTCACCGCCTTGCTCGGTGCCACGCTGGCCACTCCGGCGCGCGCCGCGGGCGGCACCCTGCCCTTCTACGCCAGCGTCGGCCCCGAATTGTTCTGGTATGGGCTGGACGAAGACAGCGCCCAGCTGAAACGGATGGGCAGCGTGCGGCTGCCGGCCAATGTGCAATATGCCTGGCCCGATCCGGCCAACTTCGGCTTTCTCTATGTCGCGGCCAGCAGCAATCAGCCTGGTGCGAACGATCACTGCCTGCAGGCGTTTCATGTCGGCGCCGCTGGCGCGCTGACACCATCAGGTCCGCTGGTGAAACTGCGCCAGCGCCCGGTGCATATCACGGTGGACGCCACCTGCCGCTTCCTGGTCAGCGCCTACAACCTGCCGTCTGCCATCAGCGTCCACCGCATTAACGGGGACGGCAGCATCGGCGAAGAGATCGCGCAGCCCACGCTCGATACCGGCATTTATGGCCATCAGGTGCGCTTCACGCCGTCGGGGCGCAGCGTGGTGCTGGTGGCGCGCGGCAACGATCCCCGCCCCGGCCAGCCCGAAGACCCCGGCGCGCTGAAGGTGTTCGGTTTTGATGATGGCAAGCTCTCCAATCTTCAGTCGCTGGCGCCCAAGGGCAACGGTCTTGGCTTTGGCGCCCGGCATGTGGATTTCAGCAAGCGCCATTGTTTCGTGTCGATCGAGCGGCAGAACGCGATTGGCGTTTATGGCCTGGAGTCCAGCGGCAGGCTCAGCGCCGAGCCGTTGTTCATCAGGAATGCGCTGGTCGATCCCGACGCCAAATCGAAATATCCCGGCCAAGGCGCCGGGCCGATCCATGTCCATCCGGGTGGCCGCTTCGTCTACCAGACCAATCGCGGCTCGGGCACGGTGGATTATAACGGCCAGCGCGTTTCCAATGGCGGGGAGAACAATATCGTGGTGTGGGCGGTCAATCCCGCCACTGGCGAACCGACCCGCATTCAGAACATCGACAGCCATGGCTATGAGGTTCGCACCTTTGTCATCACGCCGGATGGCAAGCATCTGGTCGCCGCCAGCCAGACGGCGATGCTGGTGCGCGACGGCGCCAATGTTCGGTCGGTAGCTGCTGGACTGTCGGTTTATCGCGTCAGCAGCGACGGGAAGCTCACCTTCCTGCACAAGCACGATGTCGACACCAGCACCGGAACGCAGTTCTGGAGTGGTTTGCTGACGATGGCTTGAAGTCTGCTTTCTAACGCAGAGATTTTGACCACCGAGCAGGGTCGTTAGCGACAGCGTAGC
>JBBSKJ010000258.1:0-4006 GCA_038256475.1 Micropepsales bacterium
TTGGTCTTGAGCAGTTCGGCGGTGGGAAGCGTCATGCCCAGGTCGCTGGCGGCGCTGCGGGCCAGGTTCACGTCCTTCAATCCCAGCGTCAGCGCGAAACCGGCAGGCTCGTAAACCCGGTTCAGGATCATGGTGCCGTAATTCTTGAACACCGCGCCGGTGAACAGGCGCCCGCTCAAGACATCATGGAACAGGGCAGGGTCCACGCCGCCCTTGCGCAGCAGGGCGAAGGCTTCGCCGGTGGATTCCAGTTCGGCGGCGATCATGAAATTGCCGGCGATCTTGAACAAATTCGCCTTTTCGGCGGCGTCCAGCGGCACGGTCCGCGCGCCGATCTTGTCAAACACCGGCTGCATCCTGGCGATCTGCTCGGCGGGACCACCCGCCACCAGCACCAGCTGGGCGGCTTCCGCCATCTCCGGGCGGCCGAACACCGGCGCCGAGATGTAACCCAAACCGGCCTTGGCATGCGCCGCCGCCAGTTCCTTGGCGAACGCTGCCGAGATGGTGGCCAGATTGATATGGATCAGGTTTTTCGCGCACTTTTCGAGCAGCGGCCCCGCCAGCCCGACATCGCGCATCACCTGGTCGTTCGACAGCATCGAGAACACCGCATCGCCTTGCATGGCATCGATGGGTGTCTTCGCGGCGGTCGCGCCCTTGGCGACCAATGCGGCCACCGGCTCCTGCGAACGGTTCCACACCGTCACGCTGTGTCCCGCCTTCAAAAGGTTGGCGGCGACATGGCCGCCCATCCGGCCCAGGCCGATAAATCCGATCTTCATGTCGTGTCCTTTGCTGTCCTGCTCGCAGGTTCCGCATCGCTGCTGCGATGTCCAGCGCCGCGAATCATCCTGCGGTTGCAGGCCGGAACGAGTTTTGGCGAAGGCCTGATGACACAATCACCAGTTGTGCAGGGGCGCAAATCGTTAACGCCTTGTTTACCGGCGTAACCACAGTATTACCACGTTCGTTAATCGTTCTCATGGGCCCTACCCCTAGGGGGCTACCTACGTATAAATACCAGCCAAGCCCCTCAAATCTTTGGGTTTTTGTTTTGACGGGCCAAGCCATCCCATGCTATCCCATACCGTCCCAAAGGGCTTACCAGCCCGCCTGACCTCCGGCCGCCAAAAGCGGCCGCTCAGGCATCCGGGGCCAGGGGGTATCAGGCGCTATGACCGGGTTGGTCCAGCCGTTCATTTCGACGGTACCAGGGTCGCTCGACAGCAAGGGGCGGGTCTGCATTCCCGCCACCTATCGCCACATCCTGGCTGCCCAAGCGCCGCAGGCGAATCCGAACACCGTCGGCGTTTACGTCTGCCCCAGCTTCATCGATGGCGCGCTGGATGCCTTCGGCCAGTCGCTGCTGGATTCCATCGCCGCGCGTCTCGCCGCGCAGGATCCGTTCTTCTCCGCCAGCTTCGATGACGAAGCCACCGCGCTGATCGCGCGCACCCAGGCGCTGCCGATCGACGAGAATGGCCGCGTGCGCATTCCCGACGCGATGATCGAACATGCCGGCCTGAAGGACAAAATCGTTTTCGTCGGCAAGGCGCAGAAATTCCAGATCTGGGATGCCGACGCCTATGCCCCGATCGAAGCCGACGCGCTGGCCCGCGTGAAGGCCCGCATGGAACGCGCCCGCAGCGGAGAGGCCTCTTGAGCGGTCATCTGCCGGTGATGCTGAACGAAGTGCTGGAAGCCTTGAGCCCGCGCGACGGCGCGCAGTATGTCGACGGCACTTTTGGCGGCGGTGGTTACAGCAGCGCCATCCTGGAAGCCGCCGATTGCACGGTGCTGGGCATGGACCGCGATCCCGACGCCATTGCCCGCGGCCAGGCGCTGGTCGAACGCTTTGCCGGCCGCCTGACGCTGGTGCAGGGCGAATTCTCCGCCATGGATCAGTTCGCCGCCGAAAGTGACGGCGTGGTGCTGGACCTGGGTGTTTCCTCCTTCCAGTTCGACCAGCCGGCGCGCGGATTCTCCTTCCGCGAAGATGGTCCTTTGGACATGCGCATGAGCCTGTCGGGGGAAAGCGCCGCCGATGTCGTCAACACCGCCGACGAGCGCACCCTGTCGCTGATCATTTCGCGTTACGGCGAGGAAAAGAACGCCCGCCGCATCGCCCGCGCCATCATCGCCGCCCGCCCTGTCACCGGCACGATGCAGCTGGCCAAGATCGTTTCCGAAGCGCAAGGCCCTGCCGCCCTGCGCCATGCCATCCATCCCGCCACCCGCACCTTTCAGGGCCTGCGCATTCACGTGAATGACGAGCTGGGTGAGCTGGAACGCGGTCTCGACGCAGCGCTGCGTATCCTCAAGCCCGAAGGCCGGCTGGTGGTGGTGTCGTTCCACAGCCTGGAAGACCGCATCGTCAAGCAGTTCCTGGGCAGCCGCAGCACCAGTGCGCCGCGCGCTTCGCGCCATGCGCCGGTCGGCCCGGCGGCCAAAGCCGCATTCCAGCTTTTGAACAAAGGCGCGCAGACGCCGTCGGTGGAAGAAATCGAAACCAACCCACGATCCCGGTCCGCCAAGTTGCGCGCCGGCATCAAACTGGCGGCATAGGAGATTTCATGGTTCGCGTGCTGAACTTCTTCTGCGTGGCGTTGATGGGGCTTTCCATCCTGGGGCTCTACCATGTCTCCGAAAAGACCCGCGTCGCGCACCTGACGCTGAGCAAGGTCACTCGCGACATCGCGCAGGAAAAGTCGCACTTCAGCGTGCTGGAAACCGAATGGCAGCATGTCGCGTCTCCGGCGCGCATCCAGAAGCTGGCGGTCACGCGGCTGGGCATGGGCGACAGCGCTTCGGTGCAGCTCTCGTCGTTCGACCTTCTGCCGCGCCGCGGGGCGGAAGCCTCGCCGTTGAACAACACGCCGCTGCGCAATGCCAGCGCCGAAATTTCTGCCGCGTCCGGTCCGGCCGCACCCGTTCCGACTTCCCACTCCGGCATGTGAGGGTATGAGAGAGGCTCCCACTCTATTTCAGCGCCGCATTGTTATCGGGGCGGGACTCTGTGTCGTCGCTTTCGCGCTGGTGGGACTTCGCCTTGTCCATGTCACGCTGCTGCAGCCCTGGGAAAATGGCCGCGCCGCCACCGTGCTTGCCGCCCGCGCCGACCTGACCGACCGCAATGGCGAACTTCTGGCGCGCGACCTTCCGGTAAAAGACCTCTATGCCCGCCCGCGCGTCTTCTGGGACAAGGCCGAAGCGGCGCGCGGCCTGTCGCAAGCCACCGGCGCCAGCGAAGAGCGTTTGCTGCGCGCCTTCAACACCGCCAAAAGCCCCTATGTGCTGGTGTCCCGCCAGATCACGCCCGACGCCGAAGCGCGCGTGATGGCGCTGGGCCTGCCGGGCCTGGAATTCGAAAAGGGCGCCAAGCGCTACTATCCCGACGGCCGCACCACCGCCCAGGTGCTGGGCGTCACCGACCCTGACGGCGGCGGCGTGTCGGGCCTGGAACTGGGCCTGCAGGACGAGTTGCGCAAGGCGACGGACGGCAAGGTCGCCACCTCCATCGACATGCGCGTCCAGTTCATCGTCGCCGATGAGCTGGCCAAGTCGCGCGAAAAATTCCGCGCCGTGGCGGCGGGCGCCGTGGTGATGGATGTCACCAGCGGCGAAATCCTCGCGATGGTGTCGCTGCCCGATTTCGATCCCAACCTGCGCCGCATGATGCCCGGCGACTCCCAGCGCAACATCATGGCGCAGGATGTTTATGAGCTGGGCTCGATTTTCAAGATCTTCACTTTTGCCATGGGGCTGGAAGACCGCACCTTCCGTCCCGACGATGTGCTGACCATCCCCAAGGGCTTCCGCATCGGCAAGCATGAGATCGGCGAGGCCCATGGCATGCCGGGCTCGATGTCGGGCTGGGATATACTGGCCCAGACCTCACACCTCGGCACCTCGCTTATATCGCCGCGTACGGGCGGCGGGCGCCAAAGCCAAGTCCTGCGCAGTCTGGGCCTGCTGACGCCCGTCATCACCGAGCTGCCGGAAA
>JBBSKJ010000259.1:0-4001 GCA_038256475.1 Micropepsales bacterium
CGGATTGAAGCCGCTGAATTCCATCAGCCGGTCAATATCCTTGATCACAAGGACTTCATCCTTCAAGGAAACTAGGTCTTCGCGCCGAAGATCCTGCAGCACCCTGTTCAGATGAACATTGGAAACCCCGATCGTGTCCGCAAGGTCCTTTTGCGACAAGGGGAGGTCGTAACTATTGTCCGCCAGGCCGACGATACGAAGCCTCAGCAACAGCTCGCAGAGAACATGCGCGAGCCGCTGGCCGGCACGGCGTTGCCCGACATTGACCAACCATTCCCGCAGCACGGCAGCGTCAACCAGCGCCGCACACCACAGGGCAAGCGAAAGAGTCGGTCTTTGCAAAAGCGCCAGAATGCGGTCGCGTGGAATATCAACCACCGCGCAGGGGGAAAGCGTGGCGATGCTGTGATCCATTTGCTTGAGCACCATCACGTGCATATCGCAAAAGTCGCCCGGCAGGAGATAGGCCATGATCTGGCGATTTCCCTCGGTGGTCAGTTTGTACCGGCAGGCAAAGCCTTCCAGGATCAGGTGGACGGAATCGGGCTTCTCGCCCTCCGTTGCCAGATCGACATGCGCCGGGACGTTTCGTATGTTGCGGATGACGGAATTGAGGGCCCGCTTATCGTCCGGGGCAAGCGGGATGTATCCCTCAAGTTTTTTGACAAGCGTATTGTCCATACCGTGATCCCAGCGCGCTCGATTACTTAGCGCCAGCCCGCCCGTTTCCTCTTAACATTTGTTAATCGGCCGGCAGATATCTACTACCGAGAGCGGTGTATTTACAGCCTGTCCGGGGGCTGGTTTTTTGCGACGGGGGGCGTGCGCGCGGGCCCGTACCGCGGAAAAAGCAAATCAGATCAAATGTTAATGCGCGATTGCAGCAGCGCGCTAGCTTGAGCGCAGATTTGCTTCTCCCACCCTGTCGCAACTTTAAAGGCACCGATGACTTCGCAAGATGGCCTTGATGCTCGGAGCATCTGCCAGTCCGCACAGGGCATGGTCCGTATCTACGGGGTTGCAGCCGAAAGTGAAGCGATGAAGCGCGTCACGAAGTTCGAGAAATCGAATGACCAGCAAGGCGTCGAGAACTGGACCGCCATTGCGCAGGCGATACGGTTGGACAGCAACGTTGCACCGAGTAATCGAAGGGAAGCGCCGACTTCGTCCGTGGCGATAGCCGCTCAATGATAACGATGATCGGAATGTCCCTGATGTAGTTTGGCTTCCCCGCCAAAGACGAAGTCTCCGAAACTCGACCCCTCTCGGAGATATCCTCAGCCCCATTGGCCGACGCCAGTGGGGCTTTTTTTTTGATATTTCAGCGAGCGGTCGTGGTCGGCCTTGCCGGGATCACGCGGGCCGTCTGAACAGCACCGACGAGATCCAGCCCAGCAGCATCGCCATGAAAACGCAGATCAGGCCATAAACCAGCGGCGCGTTGTTCGCCAGGTTGAGCAGCCGCCGCTCGATGCCGGTCTGGTCGATGAAGAGCGGCGTGGACTGGGCGCTCACCACTTCGCCGTCGCGGAACAGATAGACTTCGACATTGTATTGGCCCCGCGCCACGGCGGCGGGTACCGGCACGCGGGTACGAAACAGCGTCTCGCTGAGAAAATCGATGGTGCCTGGCGCTTCCTTGTACAGCCCGTCCTGTTTCAGATGCCGCAGCGCCGCCTCGCGGAAGGGGCGGGCATCGTGATTGCTGCCGACGGCGGAAGGTTGGAGATGCTCCGTGCCCACGCCATGACGGGCCAGCACCCGGGGTGGCGCGATGCGGTCCACCGGTTCGGTGGTGGCAAGATAATAATAGCTGGGCATCCCTTCGAACCTGGCGGAATCCCGGTTGACCCAGACGCCCGCGATGCGGTCACGGCGGCGCACGGTCAGCAGCGTGTTCGGCCCGCGCACCACCACGGCGATGGCGCGCCCCTCGGCTTGCTCGGCCCGCTCGATGGCGCCGAACACCACGATGTCGGTGCCGGTATAATTGGAGGTGATCTCGATAATGTCCTGGCTGATGCCGGACACCAGGTCTTCGGCCCGGGCGGCGCCGGCCATTCCGGTCGCAACGAGGCCCATCACCACAAGCGGACTGAGAAGGTCGCGCTTCATGGCGCCCCCAGGGTCAGGCTGTAGACGTCACGCGGATTGGCCACCAGCCCCCAGAGCAGCCCCAGGCACACGGTCAGCACCACCACCGCCAGCAGCAGGCGAAGCTGTTCGCCCCGCAACTTGGAACCGGCCCGCACCCCCAATTGCGCCCCGACCACGCCGCCGATCACCAGCAGCAGCGCCAGCACGATGTCGACCGAATAGTTGCTGGTGGCCTGCAGCACGGTGGTGACCGCGGTCAGCGCGATGATCTGGATCAGCGAGGTGCCCATCACCACATTGGTGGGCATCCGCAGCAGATAGATCATGGCCGGCACGATGATGAAGCCGCCGCCGATGCCCATGATGGCGCCCAGCGCGCCCACGGAGAAGCCCAGCGCGATCGGCGGAATGACGCTGATATAGAGGCGCGACTGGCGGAACCGCATCTTCAGCGGCAGCCGATGGATCCAGACATGATTGACGGGCCGGGAGGAGGGCGTCACGCCGCTGCGATAGGCTTTGAGCGTCGTCAGGCTTTCGCGCAGCATGATGGTGCCGATGCTGCCCAGCATGATCACATAGGTCAGCGACACGATCAGGTCCATCTGGCCCTGGCGACGCATCAGTGCGAACAGCCACACGCCCAGCACCGTGCCGACCAGGCCGCCGGACAGCATGACGCCCGCCATGGTGAAATCGATCGCCCCCTTGCGCCATTGCGCCAGTGCGCCCGACATGGAGGAGGCGGTGACGTGGCTGAGGGTGGTGGCGACCGCCACGGTGGAGGGAATGCCGGAAAACACCAGCAGCGGCGTCATCAGGAAGCCGCCGCCCACGCCGAACATGCCGGACAGGAAGCCCACGCCCAGTCCCAGCCCGATCATCACGAGCCAGTAGACCGACATCTCGGCGACGGGAAGGTAGATTTCCATCTAACGCTTGTCTTGGGCCTTGTGGAGTCGTGGCGCGTCGTTCAACGGACTATAGGCCCACATCGCTCGCTGCCGCTACGCTTGAGGCCAGGTAGGCCAGAGCGTCCGCACGCTACCGCTACGAACCCAAATCGGCGCGTTACGTCAGTGTTAGCCGAGGTCGGCGGGCTCGGGCGGGACATTGGCGCTGCGGTTGAGCGCGGCGGCATGGAAGGTGCCGGCGGACTTGGCCGCCGTCGCGCGGTCGCTGTCGCTGAGCTGGGTCTGCAGCACGGCGATGCGCGACTTGGATTCCGCATCGCCCGAGGCGGCGGCGATGGAATACCATTTGTAGGCGTCCAGCAGGCTCTGGGGCACGCCGTCGCCGCGTTCATACAGGACCGCCAGGTTGAACTGGGAATCCGACAGGCCCAGCGCGGCGGCCTTGGCGAACCAGCGCGCTGCTTCGGCCATGTTCTTCTTGCCCGGCGCGCCGCTGGCGTGAGCGACGGCCAGATTGTGCATCGCCTTGCGGTTGCCCTGGTTGGCGGAACGTTCATACCACTGCGCCGCACGGGCGCCGTCGGCGGGAACGCCCTGGCCGCGTTCATACATGGTGCCCAGGCGATACTGTGCCACCGCCTGGCCTTTTTCCGACGCCTGGGTGAGGAAGCGCACGGCGTCAGGCAGATTGATGGGTGAGCCGTTGGTGCCATCCAGCGCCCGAAGGCCCAGGATGGTCAGGGCGATCGGATTGCCGGCATTGGCCATCTGGATGACGCGTTCGACGCCCGCGCCGCGCGCGGCCTGCGGCGCGTCGGGCACCCGATTGACCGGGGCGTCGCGCACGTCGCGCTGCTGCATCGGCGGGGCGGTGTTCGGCGGAGCTTCCGGTTCGGAGCGCGCCGAGGTGAAGTCTTCGGCATTGCCCGGTGCTTCGGCCTGGGGTGCCACCACGAACTGGGTATCGTCGCTGCTGGGCGGTTCGGGCAC
>JBBSKJ010000260.1:0-3990 GCA_038256475.1 Micropepsales bacterium
GCCGCCGCCTTTACCGATCAGTTCCTTGTTGTAGTCGTCCCAGCTGGAACGGGGCAGGGCGAACAGCCGCTCGCGTTCCTGAAAGCTCGGCTCTGCCTGCGCGTTCGGATCCAGGAAGATATGACGGTGATCGAAGGCCGCCACCAGGCGGATGTGGCGCGACAGCAGCATGCCGTTGCCGAACACGTCGCCCGACATGTCGCCCACGCCGATGACGGTGAAATCCTCATTCTGGATATCGGTGCCCAGCTCGCGGAAATGCCTCTTGATGGCTTCCCAGGCGCCGCGCGCGGTGATGCCCATCTTCTTATGATCGTAGCCGACGCTGCCGCCCGAGGCGAAGGCATCGCCCAGCCAGAAGCCGCGCTCCAGCGCGATGCCATTGGAAATGTCGGAGAAGGTGGCGGTGCCCTTGTCGGCGGCGACCACCAGATAGGGATCGTCGCCATCGGGGCGCAACACATCGGGCGGCGGCACGATAACGCCGTCCTTGTCCAGATTGTCGGTGATGTCCAGCATGGCGTTTATCAGGGTCTTGTAGGCGGCGATGCCAATCTCCATCGCCTGCTCGCGGGTGGGATTGGCCGGCATCAGCTTGGGAAAGAAGCCGCCCTTGGCGCCCACCGGCACGATGACCGCATTCTTGACCTGCTGCGCCTTCACCAGCCCCAAGATCTCGGTGCGGAAATCCTCGCGCCGGTCGGACCAGCGCAGGCCGCCGCGGGCGATGCGGCCGAAGCGCAGATGCACGCCTTCCATGCTGGGGGCATAAACGAAAATCTCCCGCCATGGCCGCGGTGCGGGCAGGTCATCCAGTTTCGCGGAGTCGAATTTCAGCGCGATGTGGGGCTTGGCCGCGCCGTTGGCGTCTTTCTGCCAGAAGTTGGTGCGCAGCACCGCGTCGATCACATTCTTGAAGCGGCGGATGATGCGGTCGTCGTCCAGCGACGGCACATCGCGCAGGGCGGTCTCGATCTGGCGTTCGATGGCCGAGATGTTGGCGTCGCGTTCGCGCACCGCGCTGGACGGCTCATTGCGGGCATAGAACAGCGCCACCAGCAGATTGGCGACGTCGGGATTGCGCACCAGCGCCTGCTGCATATAGGCCAGAGAGAAGGTGAACGCCGTCTGGCGCAGGAATTTTCCGCATGCCCTTAAGATCGCCACATCGCGCCAGTTCAGGCCCGCCCCGATCACCAGACGGTTGAAATTGTCGCTTTCGGCATCGCCCCGCAGCACGGCATGGAAGGCGTCTTCCAGGGGGGTGCGGATGTCGTCCAGATGCACCGCCAGACCGTCGGCGCGCTCCATGGCGAAATCCAGGATCATCGCTTCCTGCCGCCAGCCGCCCTCATGGTCGAAGGACATGGGATAGGAATCTTCCGCGATCACCTTCAGGCCGAGATTCTCGAACACCGGCAGCGATGACGAGAGCGGCAACAATTCACCCAGCACATACACTTTCAGATGCAGCGCGCTGGTGGCGTCGCCCTCCTTGCGCCAGGCGCGGGCGCGCACATGCAGATGATCTTTGGCGCCCGCCAGCTCCTCCAGTATGGCGAGGTCGCGCACCGCTTCGGCTGCGGCAAAGGTGCCGCGATAGCCCGGCGAGAAGCGCGGCTCGCGCGCCTTCAGCCGTGCGAAACCCTCGTTGCGGCCATAGGCGGCGCCCAGCGCCTTGGCGAAGGCGTCGTCCCAGGTTTCGATCAGGCCGGCGATCTGGTGCTCCAGCTCGCGCACATCGACCTTTGGTACCGGGCCTTCATTGCGGCCGATGATGAAATGCAGCCGCACCAATGGGCTGTCATCCACTGCCGCGTCGAAAGCCGAGGTGCGGCCGTTCAGCGTCTTGGCCAGCAAGGCGTGAATCTGTTCCCGGATGGGCGCGGTCAAATGGTCGCGCGGCGCCAGCAAAATCGCGGAAACGAAGCGGTCGAAATGGTCGAAGCGCAGGAACAGCTTCAGCCGGGGCAGGCCGCCCATGCGCAGGATGCCGGTGGCAACCTCCTGCAATTCATCGACCGAAACCTGGAAAAGCTCGTCGCGCGGAAATGTGTCCAGGATATGGATCATCGCCTTGCCGTTGTGGCTGGCGGGCGCCAGCCCGGCGCGCGTCATCACCTGTTCAATCTTGCGGCGAAGCAGCGGAATGGCGCGCGGCTGGGTGCTATAGGCATTGGAAGTGAAAAGCCCGACAAATCGGCGTTCGCCGTTGAAGACGCCGTTCGCGTCATAGGTTTTGACGCCGATGTAATCCATATGGCTGCGGCGATGCACCAGGCTGCGGGCATGGCTCTTGGTGACGATCAGGGGGTCGGGCGCATCCAGCCAGGCGCGAACCTCCGCGCTGAGGCCTACCCGCTCGGTGCCGCTTCGCCCCTCACTCCTGTAAATGACGCGGGCCTCTTCGTCGGCGAGCACGCCCAGGCCGGTTTCCTTCACCGGGTCGAGGCGACCATGGGCGCCATCCTTGCCCAGCAGATAGTCGCGTGCGCCCAGGAAGGTGAAATGATTGTCCGCCAGCCAGTCGAGGAATGCGATCTCCTCGGTGACGTCGGTGCCTTTGGGGGGCTGGGCAGCCAGCCCGTCGCGCGCCTCTTTCAGACGCGCCAGCATGGCTTTCCAGTCGCGCACCACGATGGCGCCCTGCATGAAGACGTCGCGCAAGCCATCGCTCAGCGCCTTGCGCTGGTCCCCGACAATGGCGTCGCACACCAGGGCGATGATGCTGGTGCGCACCCCGTCGATGGTGATGATGGGGTGGATGGCGGCGCGCACCCGCGCGCCGCCGGCCAGCGCCGCCGACAGCGCGGAATCGAACAGGAAGGGGCGGTCGTCATTGATGCCGACCAGCACCGTGTCATGGCCATCGTCCAGCAAAGCGACGCGGATCGCGCCGGTCTGGCGCCTGTTCGCCTCCACCCACAAGGCTCTGGCCAGCATCGCCAGTCGCGCCGCATCGGTGTGCAGAACATCCTGCGGCATGGCGCCGGCATAAAGCGCATCGAAGAAGGTGGTGAGGCCCGCATCACGCTGCTGCTCGATCAGAACACGCGCTTCCTGGATACGCAGATGCGCCGCGCGTGCCTCTTCGGTGTCGGCGGAGCGGACGGCGTTGGTCATGGGTGAGCCTTATGCGAAAAACGCGAAGCCAATGCTTCGGGGCACTATACCGGTTGCGGCGAGGCCGTGGCGGTTTCGTTAACGCAACGCCAGATCGGGCATCAGCGGCGGGCGCTGTGTGTGTTGCAGCGCAGAAATCAGGGCGATGCCGGCCACCGCAGCCAGGATGGCGAGGCTGACCCAGATGTCCAGCGGCCAGGCGCCGAGCAGCGCCGCGCCGGCGGTGATGAAAGCGGCAGGAATGGTGAAGGCCATGACGCCCTTGCGGTCTTTCAGGATCAAGGCCAGCACCAGAGCCGGCGCCGTGGCAAAGCCGAAGGTCAACAGGGGCGCGGGCAGGGCCGGCATCACCAGAAAGGCGCCGCTGCCCCAGGCAGCCCCGGTAAATAAGAGAAGGACGCGCAAATCCGAGGCCGCTTCCTCAAGCGGCACCCTTCTGAGCGAACGGGCAAAGCCGCGGATAAAATTGCGGGTCATGGCGACAATGCCGATCAGCACCAGCACCGCCCAGGCGAATTCGGCTTTCAGGGTGCCGCCCCCCAGGATCAGCATCGCGCTCCCCGCCAGCATCAGGGTGACGCAAGCCTGGGGCGAACGGCTGAGGAACCGGGTAAGGCCAAGGTTGCGGCTGGCCTCGCCATGCAGGTGGGGAAGCTGGGCCAAAGCCTTATGGGGAATGGGTGCGCCAAGCGGAGCAGGCGCGCTGTGCTGCGCGGCAACGCCCATCGCGGGATCAAAAGGCGTATCGAGCGGTTTACTGTCGGTGAGCGCCATGTTTGCGCCTTGCGTTGCCGTGAAACCTTCACGCAAGCGTTAAGACTTACACGCTTAACAATGTATTAATGGGAACTGATAGATGATTCGCGA
>JBBSKJ010000261.1:0-3985 GCA_038256475.1 Micropepsales bacterium
AGCAGGCTGAACTTCACGCCGACTTCGTTGAGAAACGAATTCGACAGCCAGCCGCGATTGGCCAGAAGACTGGTGGAAACCTGGCTGGCCTGGCCAATCTCGACGGCCGAATTCTTGGCGGTGGTGACATATGGCACCAGGCCCCAGGGCGTGGTGTAGGCGAGACTGGCGGAATAGGTGAAGCGCCCGGCATTGCCGCGTCCGTCAGCCGGCGCAAAAGCCAGCACGCCGGTATCGCGCGAACGCACATTGTACGTGTCATAGCGCCCGCCCAGCGTCAGGTCGAAATTGTTCCATACCGCGTTGCCGGTGATGAAGGCGCCGGCATTGCTGGTGTTGGTTTGGACATTGTTTTCCCATCCCAGGCCTATGCTGCCGGGGGGATCAATGTTGAAAGGCGAATCGATGATGTCGTTGGCGCTGGCACCTTGTGAGATATCACGCCGGTCCAAAGCGATGACGCCGCTGTTGAAGCTTTCCCGCCCGATGGCGTGGACATAGCGATAGGACACACCCGTTACGGTCTGGGTTTTCACGGCGCCAAAGTCGCGCGCAAAGTCATAACGCAGCCGCGCTTCGGCGATCTGGGTGCGATAGGAGCCGGGAAAGCCGTAGGAAACAAAGCGGTCGTTGAACAGCGTGTCGCCGAACAGTTGCAGCTGCAGGGTGCCGTCGCCCAGGGGGCGGGCGGCTTCCAGCCAGGCGGTGTGGGTGTTGGTGTTGGAGAAATCCACGTCCCTGGCGATATAGACGGTACGCGGATCAAGCTGGGTGGTGCCGAAACCCGCATCCAGCCGGTGTGCCGCGTCGGTGCAGCCGACACAGGCCAGCGCCTGAAAACCCGGATCGAAGAAATAAGGATTGCCACCCAGCTCGTTCAGGGTGAGGCGGCCATTGCCATCGGCATCGGTCAGCGAGGTGTCGCGGCCGGTGATGTAGCTGCTGTTGTCGATCAGGTTCTGGGTGAGGCGGTTCCAGCCCGGCGTCTGCACCTGGCCGCTGGAATGAAAATACATATAGTCTGCCGACAGCCGCCAGTCGCCCGCGTTCAGCGTGCCCGACAGTTGCAGCAATTGATGGCTGGGATGCAGGCCACGATAGAAGCTGTAGGAGTCGTCGATCTCACCATAGGCATGCAGGCCGCCCGAGGCATCGCCCAGGGTGATCGGCGCGTTGATCTGGCCGGTAAGCTTGCGTTTGGAATAGCTGCCATAGCTGAGCGTGACTTCGCCGCCAAAGGCGTCATTGGCGCCCGCCGTTTTGGGCAGGAAATTGACCAGCCCGCCCACCTTGCCCGCGCCATAGACGGGCGATGGCGGCCCGCGCAGAATCTCAAGCCCCGCCGCATTGGCCAGCGGGGTGGAATACGTGCCGCGGTTTTCCGCCCGCTTGAAGCCACGGAAATAATTTTCCGCCAGCGTACCGCGCAAGGACACCGCGCCTTCGACGCCATAGAAGCTGGCGGTATAGGCGCTAGGCGTAATGGCGGTGAGATCGTCCAGCCCTTCCACGCCATAGCGCGCGATGGTGGTGTCGCTGATCAGGGTGACGGCGCGCGGGGTTTGCAGCAGCGGCTTGTTCAGCCCGAAGGCCGCGCTATTCGCGCCGGCCTGCAGCAGGCGCACCACGTCTTCGGTGACGGTGACGGACTCGACATCCTGCGCCGGGGCGGGCGGCGCCCAACAGGCGGCGGCCAATAGGCCCAAGGCTATGGTCAGTCGGGTGCGCATCTCAAAATGTCATGTAACATTTCACAGAGAATGGCCAGCGCGACCGGCTGTCGCATCCTATCCAACTGTTTTAATTAGTATTTTTCCAAGCCCGGGCAAATTCGGCGGTGGTGCCGAGGATTGCACCACTCATTTGCAGAGCCCTGAGCGCGCCCTGATGCAAGCTGTCCTCATAGGCGGCGCAGCCGTCGGAGGCGATGAAGACATGGAAGTCGCGCTCGAACGCATCCCAGGCCGAGGACGCCACGCAGCATTCGGTCGTCAGCCCCGCCAGGACCAGCGTATCCACCTTCTGCGCATGCAGTTGTTCGGCCAGGCCGGTACGGGTGAAGCAGCTGAAAAGGGTTTTGGAAATGATTGTTTCGCCGGGCGCGGGCTGCGGCCCGATAAAGTCGGCGCCATGCGTGCCTTCGACACACAGATCAGGCTCGTCCTTGTCGTGACGCGCCTTGGCCTCGCGGGCGACTGCATTCTCACCGCCCGGATGCGTGAGCAGCCGCACGAACACAATGTGCACCCCTGCCCCGCGCGCCGCCGCCGCCAGCGCCTCGGCCTTCGCGACCGCCGCCTGGGCCGGCTTCACATCGGCGCCGCGTTTGGCCATCTCGCCGTCGGATGCGCCAAAGTCCACCTGCATGTCGATCAGGATCAGCGCGGTGCGATAGGGTGCGACCCATTCGGGCTGCAGGGGTGGCTTTTTGTCGGTCATGCAAAAGCTTTGCGAAGCGTGGGCAGAATTTCCTGTCCGGTAACGCGCAAACCCATCTGATAGTCGTCGAAGATGAACATCAGCCCGTCTATCTCGCAGTCCCGCAGGAACTGTTCGATTTTGGCTGCGCAGGTGGTGGGTGATCCCACCACCGTCTGGGTCATGAAGGCATTTTGCGCCCGCTCCGTCATGGCATTGCCGGACAAGCCATAGCTCTCCAGCATGCCCCGCACCGCGCCCTCGTCCAGGCCTTCGCGATAGGTCTGCGCCCGCGCTTCGGCATCGGCATCCGTCTCGCCGGTGATCACCGTCATCATGCAATAGGTCTTGATGGGCTTGCCCAGCTCTTTTGCCAGCGCCTTGGCGCGCAGCGAGGCGGTGCGGGTCTGGTGCGCATCGGCGCCGCCGATAAAACAGCCGTCGCATTCGCGCACCGAAAATTCAAAGCCCCGCGCCGACATGCCGGCACAGATCAGAAATGGGGGATTGAGCGGCTTGGGCTCGCTGACACAGTCCCGGAAGGTAAAATACTTGCCGTCCAGGCTGACGCTGGGCTCGGTCCAAAGCCGCTTGACGATCCGGGTCCATTCCTCGGTCAGGTCGTAACGCTGGTCATGCGAGAGATTCTCGTCCCAGGCATCCATCTGCTCGAACTCGCCGCGATAAGCCCCCGCCACGATGTTCAGCCCGGCGCGGCCGCCGGAAATATGATCGAGCGTGGCGATCATCTTCGCCGCCACCGCGGGATTGTGCAGGATGGTATGGAGTGTGGCCCAGGTTTTCACCTTGCTGGTGACGGCAGCGATACCCGCCATCATGGTGACGGCTTCCAGCGACCTGCCCCAATGGGATGTGTCGCCGCCAAAGCCGCGCCATTTTCCCATCGCCATCACGAAATCAAAGCCTTCGGATTCTGCGAGCAGCGCGGCATCGCGGTTCTGCTGCCACCCGCCGTCCAGCAACGGCGTGTTGCGGCTGACAATCCAACCACCATTCGCCACCGGCAAGAAGACGCCAAACTCCTTCATGTCGCCCTCTTGTGCGGCGGGCGCATCATCAGCACGGCGAGCAGCACCAGCCCGGTCAGCAGCGTCAGCGCAAGGAAGAACGGCACAAACCCGCCGGTCTGGTCACGGGTGAAACCGGCCAGCGCCGGCGCCACCGCACCCACGGTCGAGATCAGGTTCACGGTGGCGAACAGTTCCAGATAGGGACGGCGGCCGAAATAATCCAGCAACAGAATGGTGGAGGCGAAGAATGTCAGGCCATAGCCCACACCGACGCCGGTGGCATAGACCAGCATCATCGGCATGTCCCGCGCCACGCCCAGGGCCAGAAGGCCCACCATCAGCGAGCCCAGCCCGATGGCCAGCAACAGCCGCGCGCTGACAAAGCGGATCAGGATGCCGCCGGCCAATCGCGCGCCTGCGTTCAGCAGGGCTTCCAGGCTCATCATGCTGCCCGCCGTAACCGCCGCCACGCCCATTTGCGTCAGATGCGCCACCGAGACGGAATTGGCGGTGATGCCGCAGATCAGAAAGGCGCT
>JBBSKJ010000262.1:0-3978 GCA_038256475.1 Micropepsales bacterium
CCATCACGGAGCCATTGGTCAGGATTTCTTCGGCTTCCTCGTCATCCTCGACCAGCGCCGATGCCAGCGGCTGGCTGAGTTTGGAGCCGTCGCGGTACAGCGCGTTGGCCTTGATGCCGAGCGAGTGGCTGAGTTCATAGGCGGCCAGCGTTTCGGTGATGGTGGCCGAGTTCGGCATGTTGATCGTCTTCGAGATCGCGCCCGAGATGAAGGATTGGGCGGCGGCCATCAGGTAGATGTGGCTGTCGACCGAGAGATAACGCTTGCCGGTCTTGCCGCAGGGGTTGGCGCAATCGAAGACCGAGTAGTGTTTGGGCAACAGGTGGGGCGCATTTTCCAGGGTCATGGTGCCGCAGACATGGTCATTCGCGGCGTCGATCTGGGCCTTGGTAAAGCCGAGGTGGCGCAGAAGGTCGAAGGTCGGGTCGTTCAGCTTGTCTTCCGGGATGCCGAGGGTGCCTTTGCAGAAATCGGCGCCGAGCGTCCACTGATTGAAGACGAACTTGATGTCGAAGGCGGACGGCAGGGCGGCCTCAAGCTTTTCGATCTCACGCGCCCCGAAGCCGTGGCCAATCAGCGATGAGTGGTTGATACCGGGGGCCTGGCCAAGCGAACCATGGCCTACCGCGTGGGCGACGATCTCGGCCGACTGGCTTGTGGCGTAGCCGAGCTTTTCGAGAGCCGCAGGGACCGACTGGTTGATGATCTTGAAGTAGCCGCCGCCTGCCAGTTTCTTGAACTTCACCAGCGCAAAGTCGGGCTCGATCCCGGTCGTGTCACAGTCCATCACGAGGCCAATGGTACCGGTCGGAGCGATCACGGTAGTCTGGGCGTTACGGTAGCCATGGGCTTCGCCAAGAATCAGGGCTTCGTCCCAGGCGGATTTCGCAAGCGCGACAAGGGCCTGGTCGGGGCAGTTCGCGTGGTCAAGCGCCACGGCGGGGACGTTCAGGCCTTCGTAGACACTGGTGGAATGCGCGGCGGCGCGGTGGTTGCGGATGACGCGCAGCATGTGGTCGCGGTTGCGGGCGTAGCCTGCGAAGGGGCCAAGGTCCTTGGCCATCTCGGCGGAGGTCGCGTAGGAAATGCCGGTCATCACGGCGGTGAGGGCCCCGCACAGGGCGCGGCCTTCCTTGCTGTCATAGCCGAGGCCCATGTTCATCAAAAGCCCGCCGATGTTGGCGTAGCCAAGACCGAGGGTCCGGAAATCATAGCTGCGCTGGGCGATTTCCTGGGAGGGGAACTGCGCCATCATGACGGATATTTCGAGGGTGACGGTCCACAGGCGGGTGGCGTGGACGTAAGCCTCGGCGTCAAACTTGCCGTCGTGGAAGAAGGTGAGCAGGTTCATCGACGCCAGGTTGCAGGCGGTGTCGTCGAGGAACATGTATTCCGAGCAGGGGTTGGAGCCGCGGATCGCGCCGTCTTCGGGGCAGGTGTGCCAGGCGTTGACGGTGTCGTGGAACTGGATGCCGGGGTCGGCGCAGGCCCAGGCGGCGTGGCCGATCTGGTCCCAAAGCTCACGCGCCGAGACGGTTTTCGCGACCTTGTCGTCGGTGCGGCGGATCAGTTCCCACGGCTGGTCGTTCTTGACGGCCTTGAGGAAGGCGTCGGTCACGCGGACCGAGTTGTTGGAGTTCTGGCCGGAGACGGAGATGTAGGCCTCGGAATCCCAGTCGGTGTCGTAGGTGGGGAATTCGATGGAAGTGAAGCCCTGGCGGGCGTATTGCAGGATGCGGTTGGTGTAGGTGTCGGGGATCATCGCCTTTTTCGCGGCCTTGATCGCGGCTTTCAGGCCTGGGTTGGCGGCGGGGTCGGTCGCACCTTCCATCGAGCCGTCAAACGCCTTGATTGCGGCGAAGATGTCGTTGAGGCGGGCCTCATGCATCTTGGAACCGGCGACGAGGCTGGCGACCTTCTGTTCCTCGATGACCTTCCAGTTGATGAAATCTTCGACGTCCGGGTGATCCATGTCGATGATCACCATCTTGGCCGCACGGCGGGTGGTGCCGCCGGACTTGATCGCCCCGGCTGCGCGGTCGCCGATTTTCAGGAAGCCCATCAGGCCCGAGGATTTGCCGCCGCCCGAAAGCTTTTCGCCCGCGCCGCGAAGCGAGGAGAAGTTGGTGCCGGTGCCGGAGCCGTACTTGAACAGGCGCGCTTCGCGAACCCAGAGATCCATGATGCCGCCATCGCCGACAAGATCATCCTTGACCGACTGGATGAAACAGGCGTGCGGCTGGGGGTGTTCGTAGGCGGAGGTGGATTTGGTCAGTTCGCCCGTCTTGTGGTCGACGTAATAATGGCCCTGCGACGGGCCGTCGATACCGTAGGCCCAGTGCAGGCCGGTGTTGAACCACTGGGGCGAGTTCGGCGCGGCCATCTGGCGGGCCAGCATGAAGCGCATTTCGTCATAGTAGGCGCGGGCGTCGGATTCGGTGCTGAAATAACCACCCTTCCAGCCCCAATAGGCCCAGGCGCCGGCAAGGCGGTCGAACACCTGCCTGGACGAAGACTCGCCGACACTCCGCTGATCTTCGGGTACGTCCGCCAGCGCCCCCTCGTCCGCAACCGAGCGCCACAGAAACTCGGGCATGCCCTTTTCCTTGACCCGTTTCAGACGCGCAGGCACGCCCGCCTTGCGGAAATACTTCTGGGCAAGCACATCGCTTGCAACCTGACTCCAGCCGTCGGGCACCTCGACTGCATCGTTGCGAAAGACCACCGTGCCATCGGGGTTGCGTATTTCTGATACGGTGGTGGAGAAGGTCATCGCGCCATAGGCGCCGGTTTCTTCGGTGGTGAACTTCCGCTCGATCTTCATCTGGCCTGTCCCTATGCGCGGCCCCCGGTTGCGTTCCGGTTCAGGCCAGTTGATGTCGCGACCCACCGGCCTCGGACAAACAAAACTCACCCGCGCCTGACTGCCTTAGCAGACGAGGCAGCACTGGTGCCACGCACCTTGCCGGATCATTGTGTGTTTCGCCTGCCCCACGGCGACACCATATTTAGTGTCCGAGCGGGTCATGCCATCAAACTGTCGTATTCGCAGCCCAGGTTCAACGCATTTATTTCGACCTTAGGTTTTTTTTAAGGGTTGACCCCGCCTGGCCGTGCGCTCGCCGGCGAGTCGGGGTGATGGCTACGTGCGCGCCGGGCCTGTAGACAGGTCTGCGGACCACGCTTCAGACCGCGTATCAACAGAAGCGATTTTCCAAGGACATCGGCCCACTTGGGCGCAAGGATTGACAGATCACCTGAATATCCTCAGGCGTGCCCTGTTCAGACGCGCCGGTTGATCAGCACGATTCCCCCGCTGACCAGCACCGCTGCCAGCACGATCGCAGGTGTGACCTGTTCGCCATAGAACACCACCCCGAAGGCCATCGCGAACACCGGTGTCAGGAACGAGAACGAGGCGACGATCGCCGTCGGATAGACCGACAACAGCCAAAGCCAGACCGCAAAGCCACCCGCTACCACGATGCTTGCCTGAAAAATCAGACCCAGAATGTGGTGCCAGTCCAGATCACGGATCAGCGGCCCGAACAGGGGCGCGACCAACAGCAGAATGGGCCCCGAAACAAGCACCATCCAGAAAAGCTGCGTCTCGGCCCCGGCCTCGCGCAGCTTTGTGGCACGCGCCAGAAACGCCGTGCCCGCCCAGCCAAGCGCAGCACCCAGTGCCAGCAGATCGCCCGCAAGGCTGCCGCCCGTGCCCGGTTGGCGGCTGAGGATAGCCACCATGGTGCCCGCAAACGCCAAGGCCAGCCCCGCCCCCTTCAAAGGCGTGATCCGCTGCCCCGGCAGGCCGAAATGCGCCATCAGCGCCAGCCAGAGCGGCATCGAATAGAAGATCACCGATGCCCGCCCAAGCGCCGTCAGATCCAGCGCCAGGAAAAGGCACAGAAACTCGAACGCAAAGATCGTGCCCATGGCAAGGCCCGGCAGGACATGGGGCCGCAGCAGCACCACCGG
>JBBSKJ010000263.1:0-3970 GCA_038256475.1 Micropepsales bacterium
ACCAGGTTGGGAATCAGGTCGTTGCGGCGCTGATAGGTGCCCTGGACGTTGGCCCAGGCGGCTTTCACCGCCTGATCCTTGGTGGGGATATTGTTGACGCCGCAGCCCGCCAGCGCAAAAGCCACACCGATGGCAGCCAGAAGCTTCGGCACATGTCTAAAAATCGTCATAGGCGCTCCTCCGGGGCGAATACCCGCGCGAAAGATGAGCCAAGCGCGCCGAACCGCAAGAGATAAATTGGACAGGCAGGGACTTGATTTCCCTTTGCACCTACTTACGCGGCGTGGCGGCGTTGCGCACCGCCGAGGCCTTGACGGGATTGCCCTTGGCCTTGGCGTCCGCCAGCAGCGGGCCGCAATTGGCATCCTTGGCAAGACCCGGATCGATGAAGGCGAATATCGCGGCCAGGGGCGACAGGAAGCTCAACGCCGCGGCAATACCGCCCTGGGCCAACATCTCCCCCGCCTTTACGCCGATCACCGGACTGTCCCAGCGCCCGGTAAGGGTTATGGGCGCGCGCAGCCGCACCAGCTGGAAATCCTTCGGTTTGCCCTGAATTTGAAGGTTCAGGGTTTCATCGCGCATGTTGATGGTGCCGCCGCCTTCGATCAGAACCGGGTCGGTATCGAGGATGAAACGCTGTGCGGTCAGTATGCCGTTTTTGGCGCCGAACGATGCCACCCCACACCGCAGCCGCGTATTGGAATTATCACCGCTGAGGGTGAGACTCAGCGCTGTCAGCAAGTCGATCCCGGTCCATGCCGCCAGGCTGTGGCGCATGCCGCCCGAGGGCACCACGGCCGTGAAAGTGCCATCGGCGGTCGAGGCGGTGGCATGGACCGAATTGCCTGTGCCCGTCAGCACCGCACGAGCTTCCAGCGTGCCCTGAATCGGCTTGTCGCTGCTCTTGATGAAATTCTCGGCCTTCAGGCCGGTCAGACGGGCGTCGATCGAGGTCACCGGCACCGATTTGCGCGCGTCGATCTTCAGCGAACCAGCCAGCCTTCCCTGGGTAAAGGCAAAAGCCAGCGGTTTGAGGTTCAGCACCCCACCCCGCAGACTGACATGGGTATTCAGGCCGGTGAGCGGGAAGTCGCGCGAACGAATGGCGGCGGCACTGTATTCCACTTCCGCATTGGTCTGGCGCAGCCGCTCGGTATGAATCGGGGTTTCGGGCAGCAAATATTTGGGCTGCACGGGCGCATTCCTGCCGGCGCCGATCACCGCGCCCAGATCCTCGAATTGCAGCACCCGGGAGGCCACCTTGCCCGCCAGAACGGGAATTTCGTCGGAAACGTCGACCGAAAGATTGCCGGCAATATCTGTGGAGCCCAGCATGCCGTTGATGTCATTGAGGCGATACATCGTGCCTTCCCGAACCAACGCCACCTTGATCCGGTAACGCGGGGTATTGGGCAGCACCAGGCCGGTGAGAAAATACAGCTCGCTCAGCGTAGGGCCGGTGACGTTGATGTCGGCGGTGAAGCGGTCAAGGTGAAATGGCCGGAGAATAGCGCCGCTGACGACGGCAACGGTTTCGCCCGCCCGGACGTCTGCGGTGAAATGATAGGGCTTGCTGGCGTCGACATTGACCAAGGGCCCGCCCTTCACATCGGCCATGAACTTGTTCTTGTTCAGGGTCCCGGCACCCATCAATGTGAATGCGGAATTTCCACCGTCGCGCGTTTCCTGCGACGACACGGTCCCGGTGAAGCGCAGCTTGCGCACCGCATCCTCGATCACCACCTTGCCGTCATTGACCACGAAGCGCCTGACCGGTGGCAGGCGCCAGGCGCCGTCGGAACTGGCCCCGTCGCCGTCCCAGTTGGTGCGGCCGGTAGCGTCGCGCACCACCAGCACATCAGGCTGATCGAACTGGACAAGCGGCAGTATCAGATTTCCGAACAGCAGTGGCATCAGCCGCAGTTCGACCCGCGCACGATTGATTTTTGCCGCCTGTGGCCGGCCGTCCTTGCCGGATGCCAGCCAGGATGGATTGCCAATATAGAGCCCGCCCACATCGATGACAGGCTGGAAGGTAAACAGCTTGACCGCCAGATTGCCCTCGATCCGCACCTCCCGCCCGGTACGGTCCGACAGATAGCGGCCCAGCGGGCCGCGCATCTGATTCCAGTCCAGGAAATAGAGCGTGACGATCACCGCGACCAGGAGGGCCAGGAGCGTGATTCCGCCCCATTTGAAGAAGCCGTTCCAGGTGAAGCGGAAATCGCGGAACTCGGACATGATCCGGTGACGCGCCCCATGCAGGGCAGATTTCAGCCTTACTTTGTGCGAAGACGCGCTAACGGGCATGGCAAATCAATCACTTAGGTAGTGGCTCCCCCTTGCCTAACGCCCGAGGCGCAATAACGGGTTCCGCGAAAAATGAAACTTTCGGCCTATCTGGTACGTTGGGAACCATGGGAACCAGACGGGGATAATTGCGTGAACGGGCCGCGCGTCAGTCCCTGGGCCTTGTTCAAGGAAGGGCTACAAGCTTTCGTCGATGATCACGCGCTGACGCGCGGGGCAGCGATCGCCTTTTATGCCGTCACCGCCATCGCGCCGGTGCTGTTCATCGCCACCGCCATCGCCGCCCTCGGTCTGGGTCAGGACGCCGCCAGCGGTGCGGTGCATTATCAGTTGCGCCGGATCATGAGTCCGGAAAGCGCGGACATCGTGCAACTGGCCATTCTGCATGTGCGCGGCAGCGAACACACGCTCGCCGCCAGCCTGATCGGCATCACCACATTGGTGGTCATGGCCTCCGGCTTTTTCACCGAAATCGAAGACGCGCTGAATGTGATCTGGAAGGCGCCGCGCAAGGAATCCTATTTCTACCAGATCCTGCGCGGTCGGGTCATGAGTCTGGCCCTGGTGATCGGGCTGGGCTTCCTGCTGCTGCTGTCCATGGTGGTGGCCACCGGCGTGCGCATGCTGGGCCGGATGCTGGAACAGGTCAGCGAAAGCTCTCACCTTGTGATCAGCATTCTCAATATGGGTATATCGCTGACCATCGTCTCGCTGCTGTTCGCCGGGCTTTACAAGGTTCTGCCCAACCGCAAGCTGGAATGGCGCGACGTGATGGTTGCCTCGATCGGCACCGGCATCTTGTTCGAGGTGGGCCAGACCCTGATCGGTTATTATCTGGTCAATTTGATCACGGCGAGCATCTATGGCGCGGCGGGCGGCATCATTGTGCTGCTGATCTGGGTGTATTATTCGGCCCAGATATTCCTGCTGGGGGCGGAGTTCACCAAGGTCTGGGCCCGTCATTACGGCAGCCAGCAGCCCCGTGAACTCAAAAAGCCGGAAGACGGTTTGCCGACTCCAGCGCCGGCAGAGGCCTAAAGCCACGCGCCTGGTCGGCGGCGAACTCAGCCTCGGCATGGCTGATCTGGCTCTTGAGGAAATCGGCACGCTCGCGCGCGGGCGCATCGCCCGCCAGCGCCGCGATGCCATACCACTTCAACGCCTGCTTCAAATCCTGTTTCACCCCCATCCCGCGTTCGTACAGCACACCGAGGTCGAAGGCGGAATCGACATAGCCGCGCGCGGCGGCGCGGGCGAACCACTCCGCCGCCCGAATTTCGTCTTTCTCGGTGCCGATACCTTCGACATAAGCGATGGCGAGGTTGTGCATGGCCTTGAGATTGCCGCCCGCCGCGGCCGCGCTAAACAGGTCCAAGGCGTGAACGGGATCGGCTGCCACGCCGGTCCCCTGCGCGTACAGCGTTCCCAGCACATACTGCGCCACCGGATGTCCGTCCTGCGCCGCCGCCGCACTCCAGCGCATGGCGGCGGCGGAATCTTTTTCCACGCCGGCGCCCCGCAAGTAAGCCACGGACAGCGCGACCCTCGCCCCGGCATTGCCGGCATCGGCAAGTGCGATGGTACGCGCCAGCCCGGCGGGTGCGGCGCGCCGTGGTGTTGTGCCGCTGCCGGCCAGATCGGCGGAGGTGGCGCGGGC
>JBBSKJ010000264.1:0-3960 GCA_038256475.1 Micropepsales bacterium
CAGACAGACGGCAAGATCAGCGCCGTTCCGGTCTGGCAGTCAGGCGACATGATCATGCCCGACCCGCCGGTGGTGGCGAACGGCGTGCTCTATGCCACCCAGACCGGCGGCCAGGCGATGCAGAACTTCCTCAAGCCCGGCGACCCCCGCATGCGTATTGCCGAAAGCAACACCATGCGCGCCACCCCGGTCGGAAACCTGCGCCTCTTCGCCTTCGATGCGGTGACGGGCAAGCAGCTTTATGACAGCAAGAATGTGATGACCAACTGGGTGCATTTCAGCGAACCGGTCGTGGCCAAGGGCAAGGTCTTCCTGGTCACCCACGACGCCAAGGTCCACGCCTTCGGCTTGAAGAGGTAGTCGTCAGCGTCGCCGAGACCCTAGTCCTGCCTCAGTCCGGGCCGCCCTTGTCGGTCACCAGCGTCTTCTTCATCTCATAGCGCATCTGGTTAATCTGCCCGATCATCGGGGTGCCCGGCGATCCTTTGTAAAGCGCGCGCAGATACGCAAGGTCCCCGTCCGTGATACGGGCGGGAACGGTGGCGCAGTCCTTTGCCAGCAGGTTGGAGATACTGGGCAGCGCCTGGCAACTATCCAGCGATGACGTCTGGGACAGCGCCAACATGGCTATGTAGTCCGCCAATGTACCCACTTCGTGTTCCAGCAGTTTGGCTGGCTCCGCCACGATCAGCACATTGAAAAACCCGCTGCTCAGGCCGTCGCGAATCCGCCAGCCGGTTGCGCGTACAGCAACAGCAGAAGGAAACTCCAACCGTCCCGCTCCGGGCATTGATTGTCCTTCCCCGCTCGACATGCTTGAGACATTCACATCCAGCGTGGTGCCGCCGCCTTGCTTCCCGCTGTCGACCAGCCGGTTGCCGCGATCGTCGATGGATTCGGTGAGATACCAGGCCTGAATGGGATGGGTCACCCGCGCCAGCCGGTCGGCCTGGGCGGCATTGGTATAATAGCCCAGATAGAGCGGATCGGCCTTGCGCAGATTGTCCAGCAGCGCCTGGGGCGTGGTGGTGAAGACCACTTCAATTTTGGGTCTGCAGGTAAGATCGGAGTTGACCGGTGCGCCCACCGCCTTGGCGACATCCCGTATCCGTTGGCTCACATATCTGGCGTAAGTATCGTTTAGCCCAAATGTCTGCGGGCAAACTGGGCTCGTCCACCGGCCCATCCTGTCGACCACGCGTGCGCGCGTCGCGCGTTTCTCGATGAAATCCCTGATCACTTCATCGGACGGTTTGACAACGGTCACGGTCACGCTCTCTACCGGCAGGGCCGAGGCTTCGGGCCGGGCCGGCTGGGCCTCCGCCACACCCATCGCGGCGATCATGAATATCGGCAGAAAATGACGGACCAATTTGGCATAGCTGCGCATGACGACTCCTTTGTCGTTTTGGATTTTCAAAGTCGGAATGAATTAATTCAGATGACGAGCGTCGGGCGCGCTAGTACCCGCCCAGCGTTTTTTTCATGTTGAAGGCGATGGAACCCCGCTGCCCGACATAGGACAGCCCCGGGCTCATCCGGTAGAGACCCCGCAGGTATGTGACGTCGATATCGGTCAAAGCCACTGGCTTCATCTCGGGGCCGCAGCCCGCCGCCATCAGGTTGGTGATAGTCGGTATGTCCTGGCAGACGTCGTAATACTGCCCCT
This sequence comes from Micropepsales bacterium, assembly GCA_038256475.1. Lineage (GTDB taxonomy): Bacteria > Pseudomonadota > Alphaproteobacteria > Micropepsales > Micropepsaceae > Rhizomicrobium. The sequence goes on from JBBSKJ010000264.1 coordinate 1,670, forward strand.
GCGACAGGGCCAGCATGGCGATGTAATCGGAGATCGGGCCGATTTCCTGTCCGGCGATCTTGGTCGTGTCCACGATAATAATCGCTGTGGTGAACTGGCTTTTCAGCCCATCCCCTGTCCGGTTGCCAGTGACGCGGCGGGTGCCGCTGGTCATGACGCCGCCGCCAACCTGACTGGCCAGCAGCTCCCCCATTTCGAAAGAAAGTTGCGGCAGGTCAGCCTGTATAAAGCCCCGCGCGTCTTCAGTCGCCGTGCTGTACCAGGCCTGGACCGGAAGCTTCATCGTTGCATGACGCACGGCGCGCGACTTGTAATGAAACCCCAGCAGCTCCGGACGCTTGGTGCGCACAAAATCCAGCAGCGCCTGAGGCTGCGGCGTGGCCAGGACAATGACGTTGGTCCGGCAGGGTTCGGCGGGGGCCAGCGGCGCACCAGCCGTCATTGCCACCCGGATGATGCGCTGTGTCACATACTGGTTGAACTTGGCCGGCAGGCCGATGGTGATCGGACAAACGCCGTCGCTCCAGCGGGAGATCTTGCCGAGCGCAGGCGAGGCCTTGGCGTGGGCGATGATGAAACTGTCCAGCGCCTTTTCGGGCCGCAGCCGCGGCGCGGTCACGATCACATTGTCGACGGTGTCATTGCTCGGCTCGGCCAGCGGCTGGGCCGAAACGGTCGATGCAAGAACCAGCGGCGCCGCAAAGGCCGCCAGCCGGGTGGCAAGGGCTTTTGTTTCCATGTCATGGGCTCCAAGTTCGCGGCGTGTCGGGATATCTGCGGGCGCGGCCAGCGGCGCCGATGATGGTGCAATCACAGCGGGTTCGCTTACGGCATCGACGCTGCCCGGCGGGGTGGCGGACAATACCTGCCGAAGCTGCGCCCCGGCAGCCATGCCTGTCTCCTTGGCCTGCGCCACCGGAACGGGATAGGCGAGCCCCAGCAAGGCATTGGCGGCGCCCAGAGTCGCGGCCAGAAAAAGCAGACCACCCGAAAGCCCGAGCAGGCGCTGCCCGATACTGACGGGCTTGCGTCCCAGTATATGGAGTATGCGTGTCGACAGCGGCGCGCGATTGGCCGCCATCGCCAGCAGGGGCGCGGCTTTCCATTCCGCCATCGCTGTCAGAGCGCGGGCATATTCCACCCGGTTGCCGGTCAGCGACACCGCGATCTCATCACAGCACAATTCGCGTTCGGCGCGGATGCGCCTGTTCAGCCACCACATGGCGGGATGATAGAAGAGCAGCGTCTCGGCCAGTATCTGGAACAGGTTGACCAACGCATCCAGCCGCCGGATATGGGCCAGTTCATGCGCGATCACCGCGCGCAGCTGTTCTTCCGACAGCCCGGTCAGGACCGAGACCGGCAACAGGATGATGGGACGAAGCCAGCCGATCACCGCCGGGGTCTCCAGCCAGCTGCATTCCAGATAGCGAACGGCGCGGGTCAGGCCGAGCTGGCGCTCCAGCTCCCGGCATAGCGCAACTATGCGGGGTTTTGGCGCGGTGCATTGGCTGCGGCGCCGCTGCTCCAGCAGCAGGAAGCCGCCGGCGAAGCGCAGGCCGAACAGCGCCACGCCCAACAGCCACGCACCCACCAGCCAGGGCAGGATGTTGGGCGAAGCGGGCGCGAGATTCTCCAGCACCCTTGCCGCGCCGCTTTCCGCGGCCGTGGCCGGAACGACAGAAGACGATGCGCGCACGCTGGCGGATACCGCAGGCGCGGATGAAACGGATGAGCCGGATATCGCGGGGAGGAAGCCGCGCACCGGCGCGTCCGACTTCATCTGAAGGAAGAGCGTCGCGACCGGCGCCGCCAGCATCAAGGCCAGCGCGCCCACCGCAATCAGGTACCGGACGGACGCGCGGCGGATAAACGTCATCGCGATTGCGGCCAGCGCTGCCGCAGCCACGCCCTGCCACAGCGAATGGATCAGCGCCCAGCCCAGCGCCTGCATCAGATCGGGCGAAAGCCAGCTATTTGGACTTGCCATCCTTTTCCCCCTTGTAAGCGTCCAGGATGCGGCGGATCTCTTCTATCTCTTCGCGTGAGGTCTTGTGCCCGGCCAGGGCATGCATCATCAGCTGGCTGGCGGAGCCTTCGAACACACGCTGCAGCATGTCGGTGGCCAGCTGGCGCTTGGTCTGCTCGGCGGGACGGAAGGCCTCATAGACATGGGCGCGCTGGCTTTCATCGCGGCGCACCGAGCCTTTTGCCGTCATGATCTGCAGCAGCTTGAGGACGCCGGTATAGCCCATCTCCTTGGTCTCGTTCAGCGCCTCCAGCACTTCGCG
>JBBSKJ010000265.1:0-3949 GCA_038256475.1 Micropepsales bacterium
AACAGGTCGCCGACATCAGCGGTGAGGCCAACCTTGGCCAGTTTCTGGATGGCGATGTCGCGGGCCTGGGCCCGCTTCATGCCGCGACCCTGGATCAATCCGAAGGCGACATTTTCCCAGACCGGCAGGCTGTCGAACAGCGCCCCGCCCTGGAACAGCATGCCGAACTTCCGCATCACCTTGTCGCGCGCCGCGCCGTTGATGTGGGTGATGTCCTCGCCATCGATCAGGATGGTGCCCTCGTCCGGGCGGATGATGCCCAAAATCGACTTGAGTGTGACCGACTTGCCGGTGCCCGAGCCACCGATGATCACCAGCGAGGTGCGCGGTTCGACGGTCAGGTCGACGCCGTCCAGCACAACCTTGGAGCCGAAGCGCTTCTTGACGCCGATTAGTTGTATTTTCGGGGTCATTTGGAGAACAGCAGCGTGGTGAGAAGGTAATTGGCGGCCAGGATCAGGATCGAGGACGACACCACTGCCGCGGTGGTGGCGTTGCCGACGCCCTGCGCCCCGCCCTTGGAATTGAAGCCGTTGTAGCAGCCCATCAGCGCGATGATGAAGCCGAAGGCAGCCGCCTTGATCAGGCCGGACACGATGTCCTGCTGGGTGGCGAAATCCACCGTGTTCTTCAGATAGATGCCGCCGGAAAAGCCCAGACTCTGGGTCGCCACGACATAACCGCCGAACACGCCGATGGAGTCGGCAATGCCGACCAGCACTGGCATGCACAACACGGCGGCGATCAGGCGCGGCACCACCAGATACTTGATGGGATTGGTGGCCAGCGTGGTCAGGGCATCGATCTGCTCGGTCACTTTCATAGTGCCGATCTCGGCGGCGATGGCAGCGGCGACGCGGCCCGCCACCATCAGGCCGGCGATCACCGGACCCAGTTCGCGGGTGATACCCAGGACCACGATCTGCGGCACGATGGCTTCGGCGCCATAGCGGTTGCCGCCCAGATAGATTTGCAGCGCCAGCGCGCCGCCTGTGAAGAAGGCCGTCAGCCCCACCACCGGCAGGGAGTAATAGCCGATGCGCATGATCTGCTGGCCGATCAGGCGCCAATAGATCGGCGGCGCGACGATGGCCCCCAGCGCGGTGCCGGTGAAGATGGACAGCCGGCCGATATGGGCCAGCAGGGTCATGGTGGACCGGCCTATGGGAGCAAACGGATTCATGACGGTTAGCCTGTCGTCCCTTCATAGACGCGCGGCATGCGGCGCAGCCGGGTGAGGATTTCATATTCGTTGGTGCCGGCGCTGGCGGCAACCTCGCCCAGGGTGATGGTCTCGCCCAGCAGTTCGGCCTCATCGCCCGGGTTCACCTCGATGTCGGTGACGTCCAGGGTGATCAGGTCCATCGACACCCGCCCCACGACGCCTGCGCGCGCGCCATGGATCGCCGCCGCCCCCTTGTTGGACAGGCTGCGCGGGATGCCGTCGGCATATCCGAGTGCCACGGTGGCAAGCATGGTGGGCCTTTTTGGGCGGAACGTGGCTGCGTAACCAACGCTGTCGCTCAAGTCAATTCGGCGGACCTGCAGCACTTTGCCGGTCAGAATGGCGGCGGTCTGCATCAGGTTTTGCCCTGTATTCTGGGGGTTGGCGCCGTACAGCGCCACGCCGGGCCGCACCAGGTCGAAGTGATATTCCATGCCCAGAAAGGCGCCATGGCTGGCGGCCAGGCTGGCGGGCGCGGGCGGCAGCATGGCGAGTGCCTGGCGGAAGCGCGACAGCTGCTCGCCATTCATTATGCTGTTCTCGTCGGCGCAGGCCAGATGGCTCATCACCAGCACGATATTGAGACCGGTCAGACGCTTGGCGCTTTGCCCCGACAGGATGGCGAGCTCGTCGGGCGCAAGCCCCAGCCGGTTCATGCCGGTATCGACATGGATCACCGCGTCCAGGGCGGTTTTGGCGGCGGCGGCGGCGGCGCTCCAGGCTGCGATGTCGGCCAGGCTGTTCAGCGCCGGGATCAGGCGATGGGTGAGCAGCGCGGGCACCGCATCAGCCTGGCACCCGTCCAGCACGAAGATGCGCGCAGCCGGCACGATCTTGCGCAAGGCAACGCCTTCGGCCAGCCGCGCCACAAAGAAGCTGTCGCAACCGGCCTGCGCCAGCGCTGGAGCCACGGCGCCCGCGCCCATCCCGTAAGCGTCGGCCTTGACCACGGCCGCCACCGCGCACGGTCCGGTCATGCGGCAATAGGTGCGGTAATTGGCAACGATAGCGCCAAGGCGAACCGTGAGGCGCGCGGCTTCAAAATCATCGCCCATGATCTGGCTCATGGGACGAGGATGGCGGCGTGCGGTGTGCGCGTCCACTAATTCCCTCCCAGAATATTGATGCCGCCGGTGGACGGCGTCAGGCATGGCGTGTGCTGCAGGATGGGGCAGCCGTTCAGGGCGGGATTGCGGCCCATCTGCAGGTCGCGTTGCATCTGTTCGCCGCCGGTGACGCGGATGCCGTCGTCGGGCGACGGATCGCGCAGGCGCGGCAGTTGCGAGCCGGGCACCATCACCAGCGAACCGTTGGGCAGCTTCATGGCGCGCCAGGGCTGACCGCCGCAGATCTCGCGTTCGGCCTTGGTAAGATGCTCCCAGCTGCCGGCGCTGCAAGCCAGTTCGCGGCCAACCGCCGCCAATATGTCGCCCGGCGTTACCGTCTGCCGGCCCTCGGAATCGGGCACCACCTCCGGCTTGGGGATGGTGATGGGCGCGGTGGTGATCAGGGGCGGCGCGGCGTTCTGGACATCGGGATTGACGGTGCGCAGCGGGGGGGCGTTGGGGTTGTTGCCCAGCGCCGGCAGCATCATCAGGGTTTCGATCACCGGCCGGTTGCGCTCATCCATGGGCCGGATCGAGACCACCAGCACGGTGAACAGCAGGACATGCAGCGACGCCACCAGCGCCCAGGAGGTCGCGCGCGACGCATTGGTGCGCTTGAGCTCCGCGGGGCCGCCATCGGGGCGCAGGAAGGGATGCGCCAGGGCAGGATTTTCAATCGTCAAAAGCCACTATCCGTTGCAAAGCGCTTCCCCGCATCCCCACCATATAGAAGCCGGCCAAGGGGCAAAACAGGGGCCAAACAGGGATAAACCCCTGCTGCAATGGCGGAAAAGCGGCGAAAATGCTAACGCCAGCGCCATGCGGATCTACCTGATCAATCTGGCCCGGCGTCCCGACCGGCTGGCGGCCATGACCGCCGAGGCCGCGGGCCTGCCCCTGACCCGGGTCGAGGCCCTGGACGCCGCCAGCGCCGAGGCGGCCGGCATAGACCGCTGGTTCGCCGCGCGCGGCCCGCTGGGGGAAATTCCGCGCGGCGACAAATGCTGTCTTCTGTCCCACCGCAGCGCCTGGGAGACGTTCGTCGCGTCGGGCGATGCCCATGCCGTGTTCCTGGAAGATGATGTGCGGCTGTCGCCCTCGGCCGCCGCGCTGCTGACCAGCGACAACTGGATTCCACCGTCAGTACAGGTGGTCAAGCTGGAGCATTACGGCCCGCCGGGCCAGCGCGTGCTGCTGAACGAACTGCGCGCTCTTTCAATGGTGCCTCCGCGGCAAGCCGCGACGGCGCGCGGCGAGGATTTCATGCTGGGCCGGATGCTGTCGCGCCATACGGGGGCGGCCGCCTATATTCTGTCGCGCGGCGCGGCCCAGGCTCTGCTGGGCGAAACGCGGTTCAACCTGCCGGTGGACCACCTGCTGTTCAACCCCAACAATTCGTCGCTGTTCGCGTCGCTGGCGCCCTGGCAGTTGGTGCCCGCCATCGCGCGGCAGAAGGAGTTCGTCGGGGAGAAATCCGATATCGACGGCACCCGCGCCGGGCTTCGCCGCTGGAGCCTGCGTTACGTCAGGCGCGAACTGGTGCGCTTCGGCTATGACCTCAGATTGCTGCCGATGCAGTTCATGGCGCTGCGGCGCGGCGCGAAGTTCGTGGCGGTTC
>JBBSKJ010000266.1:0-3935 GCA_038256475.1 Micropepsales bacterium
AAGCTGCCCGAGATCAGGCGCTTCGTGGATACTCATTATGAAGTGGTCGAGGTGGATGTCGGCCGCTTCAACCGCAACCTGCATATACCCGCCAAGCTGGGCTTTACCGAAAAGCTGCGCGGCGTTCCCGCCGTGCTGGTGTTCACGCCGGAAAAGAAGCTGGTCAATCGCGGCGATGTCTTTACCACCGCCAATGCGCGGGGCATGACCCCGCAAGGGCTGGCGGATTACCTGGCGCGATACGCGAAATAAGTGGTCAGTTTCGCGCCAATCGGCTGGCGGGGCCCGAGGGCTCAATCAGATGATCCACCACATGGACGATGCCGTTGCGATCACGCACGTCATAGATGGCGATATTGGCGGTCTGGCCCTTCTCATCCATGACCTGGATGTTGGTCGGGCCATTCATCCGCGCCACCAGTATGCCGCCCTCAGCGGTGCGCAGCCGCGCTTCGCCGCCCGCCTCGCCGATGACACGCAGCAGCGCCGCGGAGTCATACTTGCCCGGCACAATCAGATAGCTCATGCGGCGTGCCAGGGTGGATTTGGGCTCTTGGCCCCCCGCCGCGAAGGCCGCGTTGGTGGGGGCGAAAACGGTGAACTGGCCAGTGGCTTTCAAGGCGGCCGCCACACCGGATTCCTTCATCGCCGCTGCCAGCTGGCCATGCATCGGTGAAGCGGAGAGATTTTCCATGATATCGCGGTCGGGCAACATCGCCTGGCCACCGATCATTGGGTTCATGATGCTGGGATCGTGGATCATCGGCTTGGGGTCGGCACCGGAAACCGCGCCCACCGCTCCGCCAATCATCATGGCGATACCTGCTGCAAAACCTGCGACGGCGGCGCGTTTCATGGAACTAACCCGGGAGCCTCAAGGTAATAACGCGACACACCCTTGGCCGTTCCGAATTCGTTAAGTCTGTTCCAGCGCCTCGCGCGCCATTTCCAGCACCAGCCAGCGCTCCTCATCGGCGTCTTTTTGGGCGCGGAGATAGGCAAGCTGATCCGACAGCAGCGTGAAACGCTGGGGATTCTTGGCGTACAGCCCGTCCGCCGACAGGGCTGCTTCGAGTTCCGCGATCTGAAGTTCCGCCGCTGCTATTTTTTCGGGCAGAACTTTCAGGGCGTGGGCATCGGCAAAATTCATCTTGGGAGCGCTAACCCGGACACGCTTTTCCACCGGCGCAGTGCTGGCGGATTTGCGCTGGTCCGGCCGGGCCGCAGGCGCTTCGCCGCGCTGAGCCAGCATGTCGGCATAGCCGCCGGCATATTCGGTGAAGCGGCCTCCCTCTTCCGCCAGCACGATCTGGGTCGCCACCCTGTCCAGGAAATCGCGGTCATGGCTGACCAGCAGCGCGGTGCCTTCGTAATCGGCGATCACTTCCTCCAGCAGGTCCAGGGTTTCCAGATCCAGGTCGTTGGTGGGTTCGTCCAGCACCAGAAAGTTGGACGGCGTGGCGAACAGCTTGGCCAGCAGCAGCCGCGCCCGCTCGCCGCCCGACAGAACCTTTACCGGGGTGCGGGCCTGCTGCGGGGTGAACAGAAAGTCCTGCAGGTAATTCATCACATGGCGCGGCTTGCCCGCCACCATCACCGTGTCGCCGCTGCCGTCGGTCACCGCCGCCGCCAGCGACTGTTCGGGGTGCAGCTTGCTGCGGTTCTGGTCGAGCTGGGCCATCAACAGCCCCTGCCCCAGTTTCACATTGCCCTTGTGCGGCGCCATCTCGCCGATCAGGAGTTTCAGCAAAGTGGTCTTGCCCGCGCCATTGGGCCCGACAATGGCGATACGGTCGCCGCGATGGATGCGCAAAGAGAAGTCCTTGACGATGTCGCGGTCGCCGTAGGCAAAGGACACGCCCTTGGCGTCGATCACCTTGGTGCCGCCGCCCGCGCCTTCGGCAGCTTCCATCTTGACGGAGCCCAGCTGGCGGATCTGTTCGCTGCGCTCGGTGCGCAGGCCCCGCAACCGATCCAGCCGCCCGACATTGCGCTTGCGCCGGCCCGACACGCCATAGCGCACCCAGTCCTCCTCGGCAGTGATGCGGCGCTCCAGCTTGTGACGCTCCACCTCTTCCTTTTCCAGCATGTCGTCACGCCAGGCCTCAAACGAGGCGAAGCTCTTTTCCAGCCGGTAGGTCTTGCCCCGGTCCAGCCACACCGTGACGCGGGACAGATTTTCCAGAAAGCGCCTGTCATGGCTGATCAGCACCAGTGCGCCTTTTCCCGATTTCAGCTCGCTTTCCAGCCATTCGATGGCCCGCACATCCAGATGATTGGTGGGCTCATCCAGCAGCAATATGTCGGGGCGCGGCGCCAGCGCCCGGGCGAGCGCCGCCCGCCGCGCTTCGCCCCCGGACAGGGTCGCAGGATTTTCGTCGCCATTCAGGCCCAGATTGCCCAGCAGGTAGAAGGCGCGGTTGGGATCTTCATGCGGGTTCAGCCCGGCTTCGACATAATCGCGGGTGGTGGCGTAGCCAACCAGATCAGGCTCCTGCGGCAGGTAGCGAATGGTAGCGCCCGGCTGGGCGAAACAGGTGCCGCCATCGGCCTCCATCAATCCCGCCGCGATCTTGAGAAGCGTGGATTTTCCCGAGCCGTTGCGCCCCACCAGGCACAGCCGGTCGCCCGCTCCGACGCTGAGTTCAGCGCCGTCCAGCAGGCGCTGGCCGCCAAACTCGACGGTGATGTCCTTGAGATGGAGCAGCGGCCTCATGCGCCGCTATGTGCGGCGGGGGCATGCGCATATCAAGCGAAATCTGGCTCCATGAAAAAGGGCGGCTTTCGCCGCCCTTGTCCAATCCATGCCTTTTTCGCTTACGAGAAGGAATAAGCCGTCTTGACCTGGGTGAAGAATTCCACCGCCGAAAAGCCCTGCTCGCGCTGGCCATAAGACGAGCCGCGCTGGCCACCAAACGGCACATGATAATCCACGCCGGCGGTCGGCAGGTTGATCATCACCATGCCGGCCTTGACGTTGCGCTGGAAGTGACGCGCATGCTTCAGGCTGGTGGTGACGATGCCGGCAGACAGGCCGAAATTGCCGGCGTTGCACAGTTCCAGCGCTTCTTCATAGCTGTTGAACTTCACCACCGACACAACCGGACCGAACACTTCTTCCTGGTTGATGGTGTCGGACGGCTTGGTGTCCACGATCAGGGTCGGCGACATGTAATAGCCCTGGTTGGAAAGCTTCAGCGGATCGGTGCCGCCGGCCAACAGACGGCCGCCTTCCTTCAGGGCGATGTCGACATATTTCAGGTTGCCGGCGAGCTGGGTGTCGGTGACGGCCGGGCCCATCTGGGTGGTGGGATCGAGCGCATCGCCGACCTTCAGCGCCTTGGCGCGTTCGGCGACGGCGGCGATGAACTTGTCATAGATGCCGGCCTGCACGAAGACGCGGGAAGAGGCCGTGCAGCGCTGGCCGGTGGCGAAATAGCCGCCGTCCACCGCGATCTGCACGGCGCGGTCGAATTCCGCATCGTCCATCACCACCAGCGGGTTCTTGCCGCCCATTTCCATCTGAACGCGGGCCTGGCGCGACACCGCGGCCAGCGCGACCTTGGAGCCGACGCCCTGCGAGCCGGTGAAGGAAATGCCGTTGACGTCGGGATGCTTGGAGAGCGCGTCGCCGACGATGCCGCGGCCCAGGATCATGTTGACCACGCCGGCGGGCGCGCCGGCTTCATGGAGAACGGAAACCTTCGCATGGGAGGTAGCGGGCGTGGGGTTGGCGGGCTTGAGGACTACGGTGTTGCCGTAGGCCAGCGCGTGAGCAATCTTCCAGGCCGGGATGGCGATGGGGTAGTTCAACGGCGTGATCATGCCATAAACGCCCACGGCCTCACGATAGGACTGGATTTCCACGCCCGGACGCACCGAGTCCAGAGTCTGGCCGTGGCGGCGCAGGGCTTCGCCCGCGAAATACTTGAAGA
>JBBSKJ010000267.1:0-3922 GCA_038256475.1 Micropepsales bacterium
AGGGTCGCGGCCAGGAAACGGTCCAGTCGCCAGCCGGCATGGCTTTCATCGGCCACCGCTTCGCGCCGATCGCTTAAGGAGATGTCATTGTCCGACATGGCACCAATTCCGGAAAACCAGACGCCCGCCTACAAGGCCGCGAAGCTGGCCGTTATTATTCTGTCCACCCTGATTATCCTAGCCTTGATTGCGCTGGTGGTGGGCGGCATTCGCACCATGCGCGGCAAACCGGCGGCAAGCGCTGGCGCCGCCGCGACCATCCATCTGCCGCCGGGCGCTGAGATTGTGGAGATGCAGACCCAGCCGGGACGGCTGATCCTGCGCCTGCGCGATGGTGAAGCGGAGGAAATCCGCATCATCGATACCCAGAACGGCCGGCTGGTGAGCCAGGTCAGGACAACATTTGACCCGGCGCGTTGAATTGCCGCCGGCGCTCGCCGCCGCGATCGGCGCGGCTGCGGACGCGGCTTTCCCGCGCGAATGTTGCGGGCTTCTCGAAGGCACGCGTGAAGGCGCGGTGCTGCGCGTCGCCGCCCTGCATCCGGCGCGCAACCTTTCGGACCAACCTGACCGCTTCCAGATCGACCCCGCCGATCACTTCAAAGCGCAGAAAGCGGCACGCGCCAATGGGCGGCTCATCATCGGCTGCTATCATTCCCACCCCCAGGGCGCGCCGCAGCCCTCCGCTATTGATCTGACGGGCGCGGAGCAGAATGATTTTCTCTGGTTGATCGCGGGCGGGGGCGCCCTGAACGCCTTTGTCTATTTGGACGGGGGATTCCGGGGTTGCGTCACCGGCGCCGACTGGGTGACATCGTCGGAATAGCTGCGCAGCTTGCCGGCCTTGAACAAAACGTCATTGGCACCCACCACATCCACGACATGGCCGGTCTCATCGGCGATCTCGATGGTGCGATGGTTAAGCGAGCCGCCATGCAGCAGCGTCTCGCCCAATATCTCCCGGCTGGTGTTGATCGCTTCGCGCCGCGCCGCCTCGACATTGGGCAGGTCCTGGCCTTCCTCGTCGCGGCTGAGATCGGCGCCCTCGCGGACATGGAAATAGTAATGGGGCATGGCCTGTAACCTGACGCTTCACCTCACTAATTCCCGAGCGGGAGGGATGTTCCGGTCCGAAAAATGCCAGGCGCGCGGAACTTGCAGGGTCCGCGCTGGCCCCGCTATAAGCGCCCTCCCGCTGGCCCCCATCGTCTAGCGGTCAGGACGCGGCCCTCTCAAGGCTGAAACAGGGGTTCGATTCCCCTTGGGGGCACCAAAGCCAAAATCCGATGTTGATTTCGTTGAGTTCTTTGGCGGATTGCTGACGGACAAAAACTACGCTGCCATTTCGAGATCGCATCTCCCTGACGAATGTCCGCTTCTGACCCAAAGCGGACATAGCCTCGCTCCAATGCGCGGAACCAAGCGGAGTTTCACGCCTTTAACTGGTCGCGCGGGATCGCGGCATTATCTGAACCGACATATTCGCCGCCCAAACTGGCCGACCAGGAGCGGAGCATGAAAATAGGCATTATTGGGACTGGTAACATCGGCGGCACGCTTGCCCGAAAATTGCTTGGCGCAGGTCACGCGGTAAGTGTCGCAAACTCGCGTGGCATTGATGGCGTTCGTTCATTTGCTAACGAGATCGGCGCTACGCCGGTGGACATAAAGGGCGCCGTTGAGGGGATGGATGCAGTAATTCTGTCGATCCCATTGCCTGCGGTATCTAAACTGCCGAAGGGCCTTTTCGACAAACTCTCCGACAGCGTGCCAGTCATCGACACCGGCAATTACTACCCGGACTTACGCGATCCCCACATAGAGGAAATTGATAACGGAGAAGTCGAGAGCCTGTGGGTTTCGCGCCAGATCGATCGCCCAGTCATCAAGGCATTCAACAACATCCTTGCCTATGCACTCGCTGAACTTGGCCTGCCCCAAGGGGCGGCTGGCCGCTTGGCAATTGCCATTGCGGGGGATGATGCCAAAGCCAAGTCCGTTGTGAGCGACTTGGTAAATGAGATCGGGTTCGACCCTGTTGACGCTGGCAGCCTTGCAAACTCGTGGCGGCAACAGCCTTCAACACCAGCCTACTGTTGCGATTGGAACGCTGAAGAGACACGACGGGCATTGGCTGCTGCCAAGAAAGGCGAGGCACCCAAAAAGCGAGATCGCATGGGCAAGGACTATGAGAAGCTTCCGCCGAACCCCACCCACGCCGATATGGTCGCCATAAATCGGGTTGTGAACGCTTCGGATTAATCGCCGGTTTTCAACCTAGGCCGAATGTCCGCTTTTGGCGCAAAGCGGACGTTGGGGGGCTTACCGGGCCAGTGCCATTATCCAAGGTAGCGCAAGCTTGCAGCCCGCTTTGGGGTAATTGTGTCTCAAAATAGTGCGCAGAGCGGCTCATCTCGCTGGCGTGTCTCTGCAACGCCCATCCAGAAGCCCAACGGCCATGGCGTCCAACATGAGCAGACAGGACACTTCCCGGATTATGACGAAGGTGGGTTCGCCCACATTCGACCGCCCTAGTGGCACGGTCGGTAAGCTCCCGGACACCACGAGCGCGTGCAATACCCCCGCCACTACCGAACTCTCTGCTGCTAATGACACTTTTACCGAGGTGATGGTGGGCGGCTTGTCCACCGCTTGCCTTTCGCGTGACGGGCTGGCTCGAATGATGCTGAAGGATTGCCTGGACGCGCGCACCCAGGAAAATCCCCATCCCAAGCTGATCTTCGCCTCCAACGGCCACGCTATCGCGCTGGCGGCGCAGGACGAAGCCTTCCGCTTCACCTTCGAGCAGGCCGACATCATCCATGCCGACGGCCAGGCCGCGGTCTTCGCTTCGCGACTGCTGACCAGGACGCCGATCCCCGAGCGCAGCGCCACCACCGATTTCATCCATGACGCGTCGAAGCTCGCGGCCCAGCATGGCCTGCGCTTCTTCATGCTGGGCGCCACCGAGGAAGCCAATGCCGAAGCGGTGCGCGTCCTGCGCGAAACCTATCCCGGCCTTCAGATCGTGGGCCGCCGCCACGGCTATTTCGGCCGCGATGAGGAAGATGAAATTTGCGACGAGATCAACCTGACCCAGCCGGACGTGATCTGGGTCGGCCTGTCGGTGCCGCTGGAGTATGAATTCGCGGTCCGCAACAAGACCCGCCTCAAGGCCGGCTGGCTGGTGACCTGCGGCGGCGGCTACAACTTCGTTACCGGCGCCTATAAGCGCGCCCCCGAATGGATGCAGGCCACCGGCCTGGAATGGCTGTTCCGCCTGGTCAAGGAGCCCAAAAGGCTGTTCTGGCGCTATGCCGTGACTAACCCGCTGGCGATATTTTTACTTTTGACGCGCACGCGGCAAGACGACAACGTTGAAGCCAGATACCCGATTCGCAAAGCGATCCGTTTGCTGCCTGCCGTACGTTAATTGTGCGAAGACATAATAGCTGAGGAAAGAAGCTACGCGTTTGGCGCCCGCAGAAACTGGAGACCCGCAGCGTTTTTGGTTCGCCAGATTACTTTCGCGGTTCGCGGTGCCGGGTCGCGATTCCACGAGAAAGCTAGTTCGGAGGAAAATATAAGCCCTGCTGGGAATTCGACGCGCGCTCCCGCCTCGCTGTAATTCTTGACGATGCAGGCTGTGGAAACTCCGTTGCCGCATTCTAAATGCCCGGAAAGCAGAACTCTCATCCGCTTTTGTGCTCTTCGCTCAACGGTAAATTCGGAAGTCACCGGAGTCCCCATGCGTTCTGCTACGTCACACTCTGGCGGCGCAGGTTTAACACCCCGTTCTCAAACAGTCGCGATTTCTCGGCTATTGTGGAACTTTCCGGAAAGGATAGCCGATCGGGAGCGCGTCGGGCGAATGTTCAATTTGACATCCCGGCATACCTTGTTCCGGAATGGAACATGGAAG
>JBBSKJ010000268.1:0-3921 GCA_038256475.1 Micropepsales bacterium
CGCTCTTGATGTCGTAAAACCGGTATAGAATGCGGCTGATGGTGGATTTTCCCGCGCCTGACGGCCCCACGATCGCCACCGTCTTGCCGGCCGGCACGGTGAAACTTATGCCTTTCAGGACAATGCGTTCGGGATCGTAGGCGAACACCACATTGTCGAACTTGATCTCGCCGCCCGTCACCACCAGCGGCTTGGCGCCGGGCTTGTCCTGCACTTCCAGCGGCTGACCCAACAGGCGGAACATCGCTTCCATGTCCACCAGGCCCTGGGTGATCTCGCGATAGACCGTGCCCAGCAGGTTCAGCGGCTGGTAAAGCTGGATGATGATCAGGTTGGCGGCGACGAACTGGCCCAGCCGCACCTCGCCCGACTGCACCATCATCGCCGCCAGGATCAGCACCACGCCCTGGCCGATCGCCATGATCGCCGCCTGGCCGGTGTTGAGGATGGAGAGCGAGACCTGTGACTGGATCGAGGCGCGGGAATATTTTTCCATCGAGACGTCGAAACGCCGTGTCTCGTGCTTTTCGTTGTTGAAATACTTGACGGTCTCGAAATTCAGCAGCGAGTCCACTGCCTTGGTGTTGGCGTCGGTGTCGGACTGGTTCATCTCGCGGCGGAAGGCGATACGCCAGCGGGTGATGGCGAAGGTGAACCAGGTATAGGCCACCACCATAAGGATTGCGGTCAGCGACACCCAGATGTTGAAAATGTAGAACAGCATGCCGCTGTAGATCAGCACCAGGAAGATGGTGGGAAAGATGCTGAACAAGGCGAAGGACAGCAGCGTGTCGATGCCCTTGGTGCCGCGCTCGATCACCCGCGACAGGCCGCCGGTCTTGCGCTCCAGATGAAAGCGTAGCGACAGCGTATGGACATGCGAGAAAGTCTCCACCGCCACTTCGCGCATGGCGTGGTACTGGACCTGGGCAAAGATGCCATCGCGCAACTGGGCGAAAGCCTGCATCAGGATGCGCGCCATCGCATAGGCGATGATCAGCGCGGCCACCACCGCGATGCTGGCGCGCGACGGCGTGGTGCCGAACGCGTCCACCGCCTCGCCCAGGAATTGCTGTGAGACCGTGGTGGTGACGATGGCCAGGATCATGAAGAAAAGGCTGAGGATCACCCGCGCCTTCAGGTCGGGCCGGCCCTTGGGCCACAGATAGGGCATCAGCCGCCATAGCGGCTTGAAAGACGGCGCGCCGCTGCCCTCTTCCACCGGATGCGCCATGCGTTACTGGCCCATATCCCCGCCGCCAAAGGTCATGAAGCCTGCGACCATCGCAATGAGGGCCACGGCCCCCAGAATAAGCAACCAGCGCGGCACACACTTCTCCTTTGGCTTCGGCGGTGAACCTGTTTAGGAAGATGCCACAACTGGCGCAACCCTGCTGGCACCATGGACAAGAACATTCCCCAAAACCGTCCCGCAATCTGCGTTTTCTGCGGATCCTCCTTTGGCACGGACCCTGCGTTCCGCGAGGCCGCCCGCGCCCTGGGCGCCGGGATCGCGCAAATGGGCGCGCGCATGGTGTTCGGCGGCGGGTCGCCGGGGCTGATGGGCGAAACCGCCAAGGCGGCGCGCGAGGGCGGAACTCCGGTTGAAGGCATCCTGCCGGGGTTCCTGCGTGACGTGGAACCGCCGCTGGCCGAGGGCGAAACCACCGAGATCGTCACCGATCTGTTCGTGCGCAAGCAGCAGATGATCGCCCGCTCCGACGCTTTCATCGTGCTGCCGGGCGGCCTGGGAACTTATGACGAATTCTTTGAAGTTCTGACCGCGGCCCAGCTGGGCGTGCATGCCAAGCCGATCGTGCTGGTCAATGTGAAGGGCTATTTCAACGCCCTGGATGCCCTGATACGCGACACGGTGAAGACGGGCTTTGCCGCCCAAAGCGTGCTGACGCTTTATCATCTGACCGACAGCCCGGAAAACGCACTGCAAATCGTCAAAGACGCTCAGACCCGCGCGCCGTCGCGGTAGAGCTTGTAGATGATGGAATCCGTCAGTGCCTCGAACGAGGCGTCGACGATATTCTCCGACACGCCCACGGTGGACCAGCGATTGCCCTTGCCGTCGGCGCTTTCCACCATGACGCGGGTCACCGCTTCGGTGCCGCTGGTGAGGATACGCACTTTATAATCCACCAGCCGAAGGTCGGCGAGGAAGGGCGAGTATTTTCCAAGGTCCTTGCGCAACGCCGCATCCAGCGCATTCACCGGACCGTTGCCGGTGCCGACATTCACCAATTCCTGCCCCGCCACATTCAGCTTCACCATGCCTTCCGACACGGTGGCGAAATCGCCCTTGGCATTCTTGCTGCGATCCACCGTGACGCGGAAGGATTCGACCGCGAAATAGTCCGGCACCTGCCCCAAGGCGCGGCGCGCCAGCAGTTCAAACGAGGCTTCCGCACCGTCATAGGCATAGCCCCTGGCGGCAAGGCGCTTGATGTCTTCCAGCAACCGCGCCACGCGCGGGTCCTTGGGATCGAGCGTGATGCCGGCTTCCGCCAGCCGCGCCAGCACATTGGAACGCCCCGCCTGGTCCGACACCGGGATCACGCGCTCGTTACCCACACTTTCCGGCTGCACATGCTCGTAAGTCGCCGGGTCTTTCAGCACCGCGGAGGAATGCAGCCCGCCCTTATGGACAAAGGCGGAAGGCCCGACATAGGGCGCATAGCGGTCGGGGGCGCGGTTGAGGATTTCGTCAAGCAGTCGGGAAACCGACGTGATACGCGCCAGATTTTCCTTGGACACACCAGTTTCGAACTGCGAGGCGAACGGCTCTTTCAGCATCAGGTTCGGCAGCAGCGAACACAGATTGGCGTTGCCGCAGCGTTCGCCCAGCCCGTTCAGGGTGCCCTGGATCTGGCGCACGCCACCGCGCACCGCCGCCAGGCTGACCGCCACCGCCTGTTCGGTGTCGTTATGGGCATGGATGCCCAGATTGGCGTTCGGCAGCCTAGCCTTGATGGCGCAGACGACAGCATAGGCGGCTTGCGGCATGGTGCCGCCATTGGTGTCGCACAAGACGATCCACTTGGCGCCGGCGTCATGGGCGGCGCGGATGCAGGCCAGGGCATAGTCCGGATTGGCCTTGTAGCCGTCAAAGAAATGCTCGGCATCGAACAGGGCCTCGCGCTTTCTGGCGACAATGGCTTCCATCGAGCGGGCGATATTGTCGATATTCTCCTCGCGCGGAATTTCCAGCGCCACATCGACCTGGAAATCCCAGGTCTTGCCCACCAGGCAAACGGCATCGACGGGCGATTCCAGCACCGGCGCCAGTGACGGATCGTTGGCCGCGCTGCGCCCCGAGCGCGCCGTCATGCCGAAGGCGGTAAAGCGGGCATGCTTGAGCGGCGGGCGTTCTTTAAAGAAGGCGGTATCCGTGGCGTTGGCGCCGGGCCAGCCGCCTTCGATGTAATCTATGCCCAGACTGTCCAGCGCCAGCGCGATCTGGCGCTTGTCCTCGGCGGAGAAGTCCACCCCTTGCGTCTGCGCGCCGTCGCGCAAGGTTGTGTCGAAAATAAACAGGCGTTCGCGGGTCATTTCTTCAATTCCCACGTCGTGCCCTGCGGGCCGTCTTTCAGGACAATACCCTTGGCCAGCAGATCATCGCGGATGCGGTCACTTTCCGCGAAATTCTTCGCGGCCTTCGCGGCATTTCGAGCCTTTATGCGGCTTTCGATTTCATCCTCATCAACAGTTTGCCCGGCAGGAGCCCAACGCCGCCAAGCATTCAAATCCGAACGAAGAAGCCCTAAAAAATTGGCCGCAGCTTTAAGAGCCATAGGGCTTAGCGTTTGGGTGAACAGGCCAATAGCCGCTGGGGTATTCAGATCGTCCGACAGAGCATCGAATACCGGCTCCAACTCCCCGCTGGAAGGTTCAAGCGGATAGTGACCGTCA
>JBBSKJ010000269.1:0-3908 GCA_038256475.1 Micropepsales bacterium
ATCACGCCGCGCCAGTTGCTGCGCGAAAAAGGCACGCCCTATCAGGAACTCGGTCTTGACGATCCCAAATGGACCGACGCGCAGTTGCTCGATTTCATGATGGCGCATCCCATCCTGATCAACCGGCCCATCGTGGTCACGCCACTGGGCGTTCGGCTCTGCCGTCCTTCGGAAGTGGTGCTCGACATCCTTGCCGACCAGCAGCAATCCGCCTTCACCAAGGAGGACGGCGAACGGGTCACCGACGAACAAGGAAAACGGTTGCCGTAATGGCTGGATTCGATCTGCCCCGCCGCATGGTCGCGGAACTTGTCGGTACGGCGCTGCTGCTGGCAACGGTTGTCGGCTCGGGAATCATGGGCGAGCAGCTTTCCGGCGGGAATGTCGCTTTGGCGTTGCTCGGCAATACGCTTGCCACCGGCGCGATGCTGGTGGTGCTGATCCTGATGTTCGGACCTATTTCGGGTGGCCACTTCAATCCGGTGGTGACGCTGGTTTTCGCGCTACGAAAGGAGATGACGGCCAAGGATGCGCTGGCCTATCTGCCTGTCCAGATCATAGGCGCTGTTTTGGGAGTCTATGTTGCCCACATCATGTTCGCCGAGCCGGTTCTGCAGGTCTCGCTGAAACTGCGGGAAGGTCCGTCACAGGCATTTTCCGAATTCATCGCCACTTTCGGTCTTGTCGCCACCATTCTGGGAACGGTGCGCTTTCGCAAGGATGCCGTTGCGTTCGCGGTGGGCCTCTACATCACAGCGGCCTACTGGTTCACCGCTTCCACCTCCTTCGCCAACCCCGCCGTGACCATCGCGCGCAGCCTGTCTGACAGCTTTGCCGGTATCGCACCGACTTCGGCGCCCGCCTTTATTACCGCGCAAGTCGGCGGGGCGATCGCTGCCGCCGGCCTGTTTGGCTGGCTGCTGCGTGAAAAATCGTGACCCAGGAATTTGCGCGACTGCGGGCCGTTTCGGACCCCGGCCATCTGCCCGCTCTTGATGCGCGTTATGCGCGCGAACGACCGGCCTTCGGTCTGGGCGACGGCGGCGCGCCGCGCATCTTGCTTCTCTATGGCTCGCTCCGCCAACGCTCCTATTCGCGCCTGTGTGTCGAAGAAGCCGCCCGCCTGCTGCAGTTTTTCGGGGCCGAGACGCGCATCTTCGATCCCAGCGACCTGCCCCTGCCCGACCAGTTCGCCAAGGACGATCATCCGGCGGTGCACGAACTGCGGATGCATTCCATGTGGTCCGAGGGCCAGGTGTGGTGCAGCCCGGAACGCCACGGCCAGATCACCAGTGTGATGAAAGCGCAGATCGACCACCTGCCGCTTGCCCTTGGCGGCATGCGCCCGACACAGGGCCGCACCCTGGCCGTGATGCAGGTTACGGCGGGGTCACAATCCTTCAACACGGTCAACACCCTTCGCGTGTTGGGGCGCTGGATGCGGATGTTCACCATTCCCAACCAGTCCAGCGTCGCCAAGGCATTCAACGAGTTCGATGCCGACGGTCGGATGCGGCCATCATCCTACTACGACCGGATCGTCGATGTGATGGAGGAACTGGTGCGGTTCACAATCCTGATGCGTCCGCACGCCGCGCAGCTGGTGGACCGCTATTCCGAGCGCAAGGACGCGGGTGTGAAGGCGGCCAAGGCGGCAGCCTTGGTGGACGCGGCCAATTAGCGGTCAACTCTGCGCCAGCGCGCCATACCTGCCCTGGAAATAGACCAGCGGTGCGCCCGCGCCATCATGCTGGGCAAAGCGCTGCACCCGTCCCAGCAGAATCGCATGATCGCCGGCGTCCTGCACGCTTTCGCGGGTGCATTCGAAGATCGCCAGCGCGTCGGCCAATGCGGGCGGGCCCAGCTCGGTAGCCATCAGCGCGATGCCGTCCAGACTGTGTTCGCCGGGACCGGCCAGACGCGCCGACACCGCCCGGTGCCCCGCCGCCAATATGGAAATGGTGAAACCGGGGGCATTGGCGAAGAAAGGATAGCGACGCGAACGCCGGTCGATGCACCACAGCACCAGCGGCGGATCGAGCGACACCGAGGTGAAGGAGTTGACGGTAATCCCAATATGGGACGCTTCGTTTAAACCAGAGGCGGTGTCCGCCGCCGGGGAAGCCGCCGTCATCACGGCAATCCCGGTGGGAAAACAGCCCAGCGCGCTGCGAAAGCCGCGGATATCGAAGGTCATAACCGTCCTAACCAGCCCCGCTTCACACTCGGTTAAGCGGGGTTATGCATGATCGGGCAAAGGTTAGGCGACACGGCGAAAAGACCGCAAGCCAAAACCAGGGTGTTTTTCACGGGTGGGCATATTATGGCCGGCAATAACGCGGTCGTTATCAAGCGCATAAAGAAGGGCGGACATGGCGGCCATCACGGCGGCGCCTGGAAAGTCGCCTATGCCGACTTCGTCACCGCGATGATGGCCTTCTTCCTGCTGATGTGGCTGATCAACACCACCAGCCCCGAGCAGAAACGCGGCATCGCCGACTATTTCGCGCCCCAGTCCATCGCCCAGACCGTATCGGGCAGCGGCGGTGTTTTGGGTGGCAAAGTGATGGGCGAAGACAGCGCCCATGCCGGCGGCGCCCAGTCGGTGATGCAGAAACAGTCGCCGCCCTCGCCTTCCGATGCCAAGAAGGCGCTTGCCGACGGCGGCACCGAAGGCGGCGCCAATGGCGAAGCCATCGACAATGCCAATGCGCGCTCGAAGCAGGACGGCGAGTTCGCCCATGCCGCCGAAGCCATCCGCCAGTCGATGCAGGACAACCCCGATCTCGCCAATCTCTCCCATCAGGTCATTCTGGAGAACACGCCGCAGGGTCTGCGCATCCAGCTGGTCGACCAGGATGGCCGCCCCATGTTCCAGCAGGGCTCGACCCAGCCAATGCCCTACACCCGCAAACTGCTGGCGGCGGTTGGCGGCATCGTCTCGCAGCTTCCCAACCGGGTTTCGATCAGCGGCCATACCGGCGGCAATGACGTGAACGCCACGGGCAGCGCCTGGGAGCTGTCGGCCTCCCGCGCCAACCAGGCACGCGCCCTGCTGCAGACCGGCGGCCTGGGTTCGGATCGAATCTACGAAGTGGCGGGCAAGGCCGGCTCCGAACCGCTGCTGCCCGAAAATCCCAATGCCAGCGCCAACCGCCGGCTTTCGATCCTGCTGCTGCGCGAATCCCCGCCAGTCCCGGCCAATACCGGGCTGAATTAACTTCTTTCGCGCAAAAAGCCGCCCCGCCCGCGCATATTAAAGCTGCGTTCTGCCGCGACGCTTGTCATACTTGCGCCAGGAGCGGGCAGGTTTTCGAGACGTGACGGACCAGCGCAACACACGCATACCCCAGTTCTTCCTGACACCGGGCGGGCCCTGCCCCTATTTGCCCGGCCGCACCGAGCGCAAGGTTTTTGCCCGGCTGGGCGGCAATCTGGCCCAGCCTCTGTCCGAGGCCCTCACCCATTCCGGTTTCCGCCGCAGCCAGTCCATCGCCTATCGCCCGGCCTGTGAAGGCTGCTCGGCCTGCGTCTCGGTGCGCATCAAGGCCGATCTGTTCGAGGCCAGCCGCAACCAGAAACGCATCACCCGGCGCAGCGACGACCTGGTGCGCGCCGAAGTGACAGCGGAAGCCACCCGCGAACAATTCGCCCTGCTGCGCACCTATCTGGATTCGCGCCATCCGGGCGGCGGCATGAGCGACATGGGCCTGTTCGACTATGTCGCCATGGTGGAAGAAACACCGGTGGATACCCGCATCGTGGAATATCGCGGAGCCGGCGGCACGTTGCTGGCCTGCGCCCTCACCGACCGGCTGAAGGACGGGCTGTCGATGGTCTACAGCTTCTTCCATCCCGGCGAGGAAGCGCGCAGCCTTGGCACCTACATGATCCTGGACCATGTCCGC
>JBBSKJ010000270.1:0-3905 GCA_038256475.1 Micropepsales bacterium
GATGGGGTCATAGCCAAAGCCGTGATCGCCGCGCGGCGGGAAAGTGAGGCGGCCATGCACTTCGCCTTCAAAGGTTTGAATCTCGCCTGATGGCAAGGCGATGGATAAAGCGCAGACGAATTTCGCGGCGCTGGTCGCCAGCCCCTTCGCGCGCAGCTCGCTTTCGATGCGCGTCATGGCAATGCCAAAATCTTTTGTTTCTCCCGCCCAGCGCGCCGAATAGATGCCGGGGTCGCCGCCCAGCGCGTCAACACACAATCCGGAATCATCCGCCAGTGCGGCATGACCGCTGCCCTGCGCCGATGCGCGCGCCTTCAGTTCGGCATTGGCGGCGAAAGTTTTTCCAGTTTCTTCGGGCTCGGGCAGACCCAGCGATCCGGCGCTGATGGGATCGATGCCATGCGGACCCAGCAGCGCCTTGATCTCACGCACCTTGCCGGGGTTGTGAGAGGCGACTACCAGCTGGCTGCCGCGCGGCAGTCTCACGCGCTTATCTCCTTCAAAGGAGGGCCTGTTTCTGAAGTTCGACCAGTTCGCCGATGCCCTTGCGCGCCAGCTTCAGCAGCGCCAGCAATTCGTCTTCGCTGAAGGGCGCGCCCTCGGCGGTGCCCTGAATCTCAACCAGCCCGCCCGCGCCGGTCAGCACGAAATTGGCGTCGGTTTCGGCGGTGGAGTCTTCGTCATAATCCAGATCGAGGACCGCTTGGCCCTTGACGATACCGCAGGAAATCGCCGCGACGTGATCCTTGATCACCGGCACTGTGACCATGCCGGTCTTTTTCATGAAGGCGAGACACTGGCCCAGCGCGACAAAGCCGCCGGTGATGGCGGCGGTGCGGGTGCCGCCATCGGCCTGCAGCACGTCGCAGTCGATGGTGATCTGGCGTTCGCCCAGCGCCGACAGGTCGCATATCGCGCGCAGGCTGCGGCCGACGAGACGTTGAATTTCCTGGGTGCGGCCCGATTGTTTACCGGCGGCCGCCTCGCGGCGCATGCGGTCATGGGTGGAGCGCGGCAGCATGCCGTATTCCGCCGTCACCCAGCCCTTGCCCGAGCCCTTCAGGAAGGGCGGCGCTTTTTCCTCAAGGCTGGCGGTGACCAGCACATGGGTGTCGCCGAACTTGACCAGGCACGACCCCTCGGCATGGCGGGAAAATCCCGGGGTGAGGGAAACGGCGCGCATCTGGTCGGGGGCGCGGTTGCTCGGGCGGATGCCCGAAGCATTGGAAGGGCGCATGGAGCCTCATATATGGGTCTGCTAACGTGGGGCGTTACCTACAGTGGCCTTCACCCAACAAGCAACCGCAAACCGGAAAATATAAGGTTTTCAATATTTTGAGTCTGGAACCCCGCCCCTCTTTGGTCGTCCCGCCCGGTCTGACCGACCGGCCGCGCGAGGTCTTCCGCCATCTGGTGGAAGCCTTTCTGGCGTCCGGGGAGCCTGTGGGGTCACGTACCCTGTCCCAGCGTCTGCCTTTGGCCCTCTCTCCCGCCTCGATCCGCAATGTGATGTCGGACCTGGAATCCATGGGGCTGCTCTATGCCCCGCATACCAGCGCCGGGCGGGTGCCGACCGAAAAAGGCCTGCGCCTGTTTGTCGATGGCCTGTTGGAAATCGGCGAGCTGGCCCCGGACGAACGTGTCGCCATCGAGGCGCGCATGTCGGGCAGCGGTCGGGGCATCGAAGAGCTTCTGACTCAGGCCACCCAATCGCTCGCCGGCCTGTCGCGCTGCGCCGGGCTGATGGTGACGGCCAAGCAGGATTCGGCGCTCAAGCATGTCGAGTTCGTCGCCGTCGCGCCGGGCAAGGCGCTGGTCATCATGGTCAGCGAAGACGGCCAGGTGGAAAACCGCGTCATCGACACGCCGGCGGGGCTTCCCGTTTCGGCGCTGTCAGAGGCCAGCAACTATCTTGGCGCGCGCCTGCGCGGCCGCACCATCGACGCGGCCCGCGCCGAAATCCTCGCCGAACTGGACAGCGAAAAGCTGCAGCTCGATGCCCTGACCGCCAAGGTGGTGGCCGAAGGCCTGGCTACGATTGCCGGTCCGGAAAAGGTCCTGATCGTGCGCGGCCAGTCGCATCTGCTCGACAGTGTCGGGGCACAGGAAGACATCGAGCGCATCCGCTCGCTGTTCGACGATATCGAACGCAAGGCCGACCTGATCCGGCTGATGGAACTGGCCAAGGACGGTGAGGGCGTGCGGATTTTCATCGGTTCGGAAAACCGGCTGTTCTCGCTTTCCGGCTCCTCGATCGTCGCCGCGCCCTATGCCAACGCCCAGGGAAAAATTGTCGGCGTGATCGGCGTATTGGGCCCGACCCGTCTCAATTATGGCCGCATCATTCCCATGGTGGACCATACCGCCAAAGTTATTGGACGACTGCTCGCTTAAGGTTTAAGGACGCGCCTCATGAGTAATGAACAAAATCCCGAAATGCCCGACATCGTGGAAAACCCCCATGCGGCGGAATTCGCCGTGCTGGAAGCGCTGAAAGCCGAAGTGGAAACCCTCAAGGACCAGCGCCTGCGCGCCCTGGCCGAGGTCGAGAATATCCGCCGCCGCGCCGAAAAGGAAAAGGCCGAGGCCGGCCTGTATGCGGTGACCAAATTCGCCCGCGACATGGTGGGGATTGCCGACAATTTCTCACGCGCCCTGGCCGCCGTGCCCGCGGGCGCGCGCGACGCCGCCGATCCGCAGATCGTGGCGGTATTGGACGGTGTCGAAGCGACCGACCGGCAATTGCTGCAGACCCTGGAGCGCTATGGCGTGAAGCAGGTCGATACCGCTGACGGGAAGTTCGATCCCAACCTGCATCAGGCGATCGCCGAAGTACCGGCGGGCGGCAAGTCGCCCGGCAGCATCGTGGATGTGGTGCAGACCGGCTTCATGATCGGCGACCGGCTATTGCGTCCCGCCATGGTCACGGTTGCAAAAAAAGATGTGTCCACCAGCCCGGCCGGCATGGATACTAAGGTTTAAGTGGGGGTCTAAGAGGGGACGTCATGTCTGAACTCAAGATCGTCGTCACCGGCGCGTCCGGGCGCATGGGCCGAACCCTGATCCGCGAAATCGCGCAGGGCTCGGGCATTACGCTGTGCGGCGCGCTGGAGATGGAAGGCCATCCCAATCTGGGTCTGGACAGCGGCACCCTGGCGGGGATGCAGCCCAATGGCATCAAGCTGACCGCCGATCCCCTGCCATTGCTGGCCCATGCCCAGGCGGTGGTGGATTTCACCACGCCGATGGTCTCCACCATGCTGGCCGACCTGGCGGCGCAGGCGCGCATCGTCCATGTCATCGGCACCACCGGCTTTGACGAAAAAGGCGAAGCGCGGATCAAGGCCGCCGCCCGCCATGCCGTGATCGTGAAGTCCGGCAATATGAGCATGGGCGTCAATCTGCTGGCAGCGCTGGCGGAGCGGGCCGCCAAGGCGCTGGCCGATTACGATGTCGAAATTCTGGAAATGCATCACCGCAACAAGGTGGATGCGCCTTCGGGCACCGCTTTGCTGCTGGGCGAGGCGGCGGCGCGTGGCCGCGACGTTTCGCTGCACAAGCATGCGGTCAGGTCGCGCGACGGCCATACCGGCGCGCGCAAGGACGGCGATATCGGTTTTGCCACCCTGCGCGGCGGCAGTGTGGTGGGCGAGCATTCGGTGATCTTCGCGGGCACCGGCGAGCGCATCACCCTGTCCCATTCCGCCGAAGACCGCTCCATCTTTTCGCATGGCGCGCTGACGGCGGCGCGCTGGGGTCACGGCCAGAAGCCGGGTCTTTATTCCATGACGGACGTGCTGGGGCTTTGAGCTTGCGGCCTTCATCCTTCGACAAGCTCAGCATGAGGATCCTCATGGTGAGCTTGTCGAACCATGCGGCAGCACGGTAATGCCCAAGCCTTTCAC
>JBBSKJ010000271.1:0-3903 GCA_038256475.1 Micropepsales bacterium
AATTCGTCACTGTTTCCGCTCGCGATCGAGTACAGGCACGCGAAATGATACCAGTTGTTCGTTGACCAGTGTGGTGCCGATTTGGAATTCGTCATACCGAGTCGAATGAGCTCTTCCACTTCCGCAATGGTCACCTGGCCGGCGGTCGCCATCATCGGATTGAAATTGCGCGCGGTCTTGCGATAGATCAGGTTGCCTTCCGTATCGCCCTTCCAGGCCTTGACCAGGGCAATGTCCGCCTTGAGCCAGCGCTCGCGCACATAGGTCAGGCCGTCAAATTCTTCGGTTGGCTTGCCGTCGGCCACCACCGTGCCGACCCCGGTGCGGGTGTAGAAAGCCGGAATGCCCGCGCCGCCGGCGCGGATGCGTTCGGCCAGCGTGCCCTGCGGTGTCAGTTCCAGTTCCAGCTTGCCGGTCAGGTACAGTTCCTCGAACAGCTTGTTCTCGCCGACATAGGACGAGATCATTTTCTTGATCTGGCCGTTGTTCAGCAGAATCCACAGGCCCAGCCCGTCGGCGCCGCAATTGTTGGCGATCAGGGTGATGTTCTTGGTGCCGTCTTCCTTCAGCGCCGCGATCAGGTTTTCCGGATTGCCGGACAGGCCAAAGCCCCCGGACATTACCGTCATGCCGTCAAAGGTGAGCCCCTTCAGTGCGGAAGCGGCATCGGGATAGACTTTGCTTTGGGCCAAGCGCGGCGTCCTTGTTGGTTGGTTTTTATTCGCACCGCAACATGGGGGCTGGCAAGGGTCACGCCGCCGCGCTTGTAAGCCATTGATTTGTCATGTTTTATGGCGGTTCCTTGCCGCCATCGCGGGGGGCCGGTACAAACCGCGCACCTTCAAAGATCGTCGCAGATTCCCGAAAAGCATCAAATGTCCTCGCCCAAGCAATCCAAACCAAAGGCCAGGCTGCCGCGGGGTTTCCGCGATCGCGGCGCGGCCGAAATCATGGCCGAGCAGAAGATGCTGGCCACCATCCGCGCGGTTTACGAAAGCTATGGTTTCGAGCCCCTGGAGACCCCGGCCTTCGAATATACTGATGCGCTGGGCAAGTTCCTGCCTGACGTCGATCGTCCGAACGAGGGCGTCTTCTCGCTCAAGGACGATGACGAACAGTGGATGAGCCTGCGCTATGACCTGACGGCGCCCCTGGCGCGCTATGTCGCCGCCAATTTCCAGAATTTGACCAAGCCCTTCCGCCGCTACCAGACCGGTACGGTGTGGCGCAATGAAAAGCCGGGGCCGGGCCGCTACCGCGAATTCACCCAGTTCGATGCCGACACGGTGGGCAGCGCCAGCGGCTCGGCCGATGCCGAACTGCTGATGATGCTGTCGGACACGATGGAGGCGCTGGGCCTCAAGCGCGGCGACTACATCGTCAAGCTGAACAACCGCAAGCTGCTGGACGGCGTGCTGGAAGCCAGCGGCGTGGCGCTGGAAGATCGCGCCCGGCGCGGCATCGTGCTGCGGGCTATCGACAAGATCGACCGGCTGGGCGTCGAAGGCGTGTCCGCGCTGCTGGGGCAGGGGCGCAAGGATGAATCCGGCGACTTTACCAAAGGCGCGGGACTTTCGCCCGATCAGGCGCATCGCATCCTGGCCTTTGTCGCGCCCGATGCGGCGGATGAAGAAGCGCATCTGCGGCAGATCGGAACCCTGGTCGGCAGCAGCGCCATCGGCGCGGCGGGCCTGAACGAGCTTGAGCAGATCGTCAAACTTCTCTCCGCCTGCGGCTATGGCCCCGACCGGGTGTTGTTCGACACCGGCGTGGTGCGGGGCCTGGATTATTATACCGGCGCGGTGTTCGAGGCGCAGCTGACTTTCCCGGTCAAGAACGAGGATGGCGAAGAGGTCGTATTCGGCTCTGTGGCGGGCGGCGGGCGCTATGACGATCTGGTGGCGCGCTTTACCGGCCAGCAGGTGCCGGCGACAGGTGTCTCCATCGGCGTGTCGCGGTTGATGTCCGCGCTGTCGTCGCGCGGCTTGATGAAAGCCGCGCAAGCGCCGCTGACCGTTGTCACGGTGTTCGACAAGAATGACGCGGCCCCCAGCTTCGCCATGGTGCAGGAGTTGCGCGCCGCCGGTCTGCGCGCCGAGGCCTATGTCGGCAATGGCAAGATGGGCGACCAGTTCAAATATGCCGACAAGCGCGGCGCCGCCATCGCGGTGATCGAGGGTGGCGACGAACGCGCCCGCGGTGAAGTCACGCTGAAGGATCTGGCGCTGGGCGCGGAACTGGCCAAGTCGGTCGAAACACGCGCCGAATGGGTCGCCAATCGCGAAGCGCAGAAAAGCGTCAAGCGCACCGATCTGGTGGCAGAGATAAAGGCGATGCTGAAGGGCCGCGTCTGATGGCCGCCTTTCCTTATTACGACACGCCCGCCATCGATGCACTGAACGCGCAGGCCGTGGCGCTGCTGGGGCTGTTCGGTGAGCGCGGTTATGTTCGCGAAGAACCCGCGGTGCTGCAACCGGCAGAAATCTTTCTCGACCGTTCCGGCGAGGAAATCCGCCGCCGCACCTTTACCCTGATGGACCCGTCTGGCCGCGAGCTTTGTCTGCGTCCCGACCTTACCATTCCCATCTGCCGCCAGGCGGTGCAGGAGGGCCGGAAATTTCCCGCCCGTATCGCTTATAATGGCCTGGTCTTCCGTCACCAGCCGGGCGAGCCGCAACGCGCCACCCAGTTTTTCCAGGCCGGTGTCGAGCTGCTGGGGCTGGAAGACCGCGCCGCGGGCGAGACCGAAATCCTGTCCCTGACCATCGAAGCCCTGCGCGTGGCAGGCCTGAAACAATTCTCGCTGCGCATCGGCGATGTGGCGCTGTTCGGTGCGCTGGTGGATGCGCTGGCGTTGCCCACGCAATGGCGCGCCCGCCTCAAGCGTCACTTCTGGCGCGCGGGCTATGTGGAGTCGCTGCTCTATTGGCTGGGCCATGGTGATCGCACGGCATCGCTGCCCGGCACCCGTGCCGAGATCGAAGCCCTGCTGGACGCGCGCAGCGACTCGCCCATGGCCGGACGCACGCGCGAAGAGATTGTCAGCCGCACGATGGACCGCGCCGCCGAGGCCGCCGCCCTCAAGCTGGATGCGGGCGTGGCGGACGCCATCGCCAAGCTGCTCGATATTTCCGGCCCGGCGCAGCAGGCACTGGCCAGCATTCGCGCCTTGCTCAAGACCGCCGGGATCAACCTCGATCCGCAGCTGGCGGCGATGGACGCACGCCTTGCGACCTTGAAGGCTCTGGGCGTCGATCCGGGGCAGGTGCAGTTCACCGCCCATTTCGGGCGCAACATGGAATATTACACCGGCTTCGTCTTTGAGCTTTGGGCACGCGACAAGGAAGGCCCGGTCCAGATCGCGGGCGGCGGCCGTTATGATTCGATGATGGAAATGTTGGGCGCCAAGCAGTCCGTCAGCGCCATCGGCTGCGCCATCCGCACCGAGCGCGTGCTGGCCGCCAGGAATGCAGGAGGCACATGATGCTGACCGTGCCTCATTTGACTTTGGCCATCCCGTCCAAGGGACGGTTGAAAGACAATTGCAACGCCTGGTTTGCCTCGGCTGGCGTGACCATGGAGCAGACCGTGGGCGCGCGGGGTTACCGCGCCAGCTTTGCCGGTTTCCCCGATGTGGAAGTGATGCTGCTGTCGGCGGGTGAAATCGCCTCGTCGTTGCTGGCGGGCGACATTCACTTAGGGATCACCGGCGAGGATCTGTTGCGGGAGGAAGCACCGGAGCTTGCGGGGCGCATGCACCTGATCAAGCCGCTGGGCTTCGGCTTTGCCGATGTCGTGGTGGCGGTGTCGGGGTACTGGATCGATGTCGCGACCATGGCCGACCTGGACGATGTCTGCGCCGCCTATGCGGCGACGCATCGCCGCCGGCTGCGGGTGGCGACC
>JBBSKJ010000272.1:0-3899 GCA_038256475.1 Micropepsales bacterium
ACGGCTCATGGTTAGATTCCTCCGCCATAGGGCATCCAGCGCTTGACGCGCTGGGTTTCGGACTTGGACAGCAGGTCCATGCCGCGCAGGTCGCGGGTCCGGGCGGGCGAGTTGTTGATCAGGCGATGGCGCTTGCCGACCTGGTGGGTCTTGATCTTGCCCTTTGCAGTGATCTTGAAGCGCTTTTTAGCGCCTGACTTGGTCTTCATCTTGGACATTTTGCTATCCTTCACGGCATCCGGACGAGTCCGGTCCCCCTTGGTTGAGTGTGCGCGTCGCCGCACGGGGGTCGCATTTGGGGCTGCCACGGCATGTCCGGCCGGGCCGCCCAAGAGGGGCGCGTTTAAGAGGAAATCGGGTTGGGAATCAAGCGGCGCCCGCAAAAAGCGCGCTATTTGGCGTCCCTGTCAGGGGCCGAGGACGTGTCGGTGACGCCGAAATCCCCCGATTTGCTGCCCCCTTCCGCCACTTCGAAGCCCTCGGCGCTCAGGCCGCGCTTTAAAAGCTCACGGATAGCGGCGGCCCGGCTGGGCATGCGCTTGTTGAAACGCCAATTATCAACCGCTTCCAGTTCTTCACCCGTCAGCATGATCTGGAGGCGCTCACCGCGCGTCAAATCATTCATACTGCCCTGCCCTCAATTATGCCTTGTAAAACAATAGGTTATAAAGGCTCAGAATGAGCGGCTTACTCATTCACCCCGGAACCCTATGAGTACGCGATTTTGGGTGGATTAGTTCCATCCGGCAAGGCTGTGTTTGGTGCCAAAGCAGCCGCTTACTAACTTAAGTCATTGAAATATAACGATAAAACCGCTTGCCAACCCCTCCCGCGGAGCGCATGGTCAGGGTCGAAAGGAGGGATGTCTCATGGACGCAGTCCTCAACCGCTCATCTCTCGAATCCCCTCTGCCGACCGATCTGGTCGCCGAAGCCAACCACCGCATCGCCAACAGCCTGACCCTTCTGGTCAGCATGGTGCGGATGCAGGCGGTTTCGGTGAAGAAGAAGCCGGAGCCCCTGGCCAATGCCGATGTGCGGATGATGCTGGATGGCATCGCCGCGCGCATCCACACCATCAGCCAGCTCCACCGCATCCTGTCGCGCTCTGGCGCCGATGGCGTGGTCAGCCTGAAACCGCATCTGGAAGAAGTCTCCGGCGCGCTGGTCGCGGCCCTGTCCTCCTCCGAACAACAAGTGCGGGTGGTGCATACCGGTGAAGATTGCATGGTGCTGATGCGCCATGTGCAGCCGATCGTGCTGATCCTCTGCGAAGCCTTCATCAACGCGATGAAATATGCCCATCCCGCCAGCGTGCCCCTGATCATGACGGTGGACTGCAGCGTGGGCGGCGACGGGCGGCTGGTGCTTGCCGTCAGTGACGACGGCGTTGGCCTGCCCGAAGGCTTTGATGCCGAAAAGAGCGGTGGCCTGGGCTTTCGCGTGATGCGCAGCCTGGCGGCCGAAATTGGCGGCGAATTGCAGATGCAGTCCACGCATCTGGGCCTGACGTTCCGCGTCGCGCTGCCTGCCGGCGCCATGGCGGGCGTCAAGCCATCCTGAGCCGGAACGGATTTTAACGCGGACGCGCCGGCGCTTTTACGCTATTGGCGCTAGCTATGTTCTTCCAGGGAAAATTCCTGCCATGGCTCCGCCGCGCCGGGCTGTGGCTGTTCTGGCCGGCAGTCCTGGTTGTGGTATGGGGCCAGCTGACACCCCAGCCGCCGCCCGTCGTGGAAGGTCATTGGGACAAGGCCCAGCATTTCATCGCCTATTTCGGGTTGGCGCTGCTGGCGACTTTGGCCTGGGGCCGGCGGCGCGGGCTAATCTGGATCGTGCTGGGCGTGATAGCGCTGGGCGGTGTGATGGAAATCCTGCAGGGCATTGTCGGACGCGATGCGGCCTGGCTGGACCAGTTGGCCAACACGCTGGGAACGCTGACGGGCACGGGCGTTGCCATCGCCTATCTGGCCATCCCCCGCCGCCTTGTTGACCGCCCCAAGCGCGATTAGCCTGACAGCACATACGGGAGGGGTCATGTTCGAGGAATTCAAGAAGTTCGCCATGCGCGGCAATGTGCTGGATCTCGCCATCGGCGTGATCATCGGGGCGTCCTTCACCGGCATCGTCAATTCGCTGGTCAATGACATCATCATGCCGCCCGTCGGCCTGGCGCTGGGCGGGGTGGATTTCTCCAACTTCTTCTGGACGCTCAAAGGCCCCACCGCCGATACGCTGGCCGCCGCCAAGACCGCCAAGGCCGTCACCGTCAATTACGGCCTGTTCGTCAATGCGGTGATCAACTTCATGATCGTCGCTTTTGCGCTGTTCCTGCTGATCCGCCAGATCAACAGGCTTGCCACGCCCAAGCCCGCCGAAGTGGCGGTGACGCCGGAGGATGTGCTGTTGTTGCGCGAAATCAGGGACTCGCTCAGGAAATGAAGCGCGCAGCTCTATTCCTCGCTTTGACCCTGGCGGCGCCCGCCAGCGCACAAGCGCCAACCGCGGGCGATCCGGCCGCGGCGGCAAATGCCTTCTATGCGGTGTATGGTCCGCAGGTGGGAAAGGGCGGCGGCATCCCCGATACCGCGGCGCGTCTGCGTTATGCGGCAGTGCTTTCGCCGCGCCTCAACAAACAGCTTTCCGATGCCGCCGCCGCGCAGGCGCGCCTGACCGCCAAGGTGAAGAATGCGGTGCCGCCCATGCTGGAAGGCGATATCTTTTCCTCCCTGTTTGAAGGCGCCACCGGCTGGAAGGTGGGCGCTTGCCAAAGTGAAGGCAGCAATGCCCGTTGCCCGGTGACGCTGACGCATGTCTCGCCCGCTGTGGCGGGGCGTGCGCCGGTCAAGCCCGCGCAATGGAACGACACGGTGCTGCTGACCCACGGGCCGCAGGGCTGGAAGGTCGATGACGTGATCTATGACGCGGGTTTCGCCTTCGGCAATACCGGGCGGCTCAGCGCCATGCTGCGCATGGTGGTGACATCAATCCCCTGAAGGGGCGTGTAATTTTCGCCGGCTGCGGCGTTATGGGGACAGGAAGGAAGCTTATGAGCGATACAAGAAGCCTCACCCCGGAACAGCACCGGGTGCTGCGCGAACACGGCACCGAGCGCCCGGGCTCCAGCCCGTTGAATCAGGAAAAACGCCCCGGTGAGTTCGAATGCGCCGGATGCGGCGCCCAGCTGTTCGACGCCAGCACCAAGTTTGAAAGCGGCACCGGCTGGCCCAGCTTTTACGACACCTTGCCCGGAGCGGTGAAAACCACCACCGACAGCAGCCATGGCATGGTGCGCACCGAATTCCACTGCGCCCAATGCGGCGGCCATCTCGGCCATGTCTTCAATGACGGGCCGGGTCCGACGGGTCTGCGGTACTGCACCAATGGCTGCGCGCTCGACTTCAAGCCGGAAAGCAAAGACTGAGCTCGCGCAGCCATTGTTTTATTTTGGTCGCGCCGGACAGGCCCTCGCTTTCGCTCGGGTTGCCGGTCGCTCCTGGCTGCGCCTTGGACTTCAAACCCGAAGACCCGAAGTAAAAAGCCCGCGCTCTTCGGGAGCGCGGGCTTCTAGTTTTACGTCAGGTTCTCGCGCGCGTGCGAGGCCGCTTCGGTTTCGGCCTGGCGCAGGGCATCGCCCTCGGGGCCGTCCAGCGCCCGCCCGGCTTCCCTGCCCATGGCGGGGATGGCGGACCTGTTCTTCTTCACGAAATCCGACTGATCCTTCAGAAAGCTGCGCGAAGCCTGATAGTCGCCTTCGCCCACGATCTGTTTTTTCTTCTTCTTCGCCGTCTTTTTCGCCGGCTTGCGGGCGGCGGATTTCTTGGCCGCCTTCGCACGCGTGGCGGATTTCTTGCTGGCCTTCTTGGCGGGCTTCTTCACTGACTTCTTCGCCTTGCGGGC
>JBBSKJ010000273.1:0-3898 GCA_038256475.1 Micropepsales bacterium
CTCCTGCGGCTGGCCGACATCGGTATATTCGCCGCGCTTGCCGTCGCCATTGGTGTCCAGGATCAGCGCCGTCCAGCCCTGCGACTTCTGTTCGTCGCCGGTCTCCAGATACATCTTGCTGTTCAGCCAGCCGATCACATCGCCGCCGCCGCTGGTCCATAGCGTGTTGTCCGCGTCATAGGCGAAGTTGAGATGATGGGTGCTGTAGCAGGTATCGATCAGCGAGAACTTCTTGGTCTTGGGATCGTAGACCGCCAGATTGCGCCCGGTGGTCTGGGTGGGAAACAGTTTGGCGGAAGGATGCGATGAACCCGCCCGGCAGAAGGCGGGCGTTTCGGGCGCGCGGATGCGCTGGGTCAGCCACACCCGCCCATCCTGGTCGAACATCGGATTGTGGATGTTGGTCTGGCTGTCCCAGACCGGCGTGGCGCCCCAATAGGGCGAGGGCGCCGGGATCACATTGTTCTTCGTGGTGGGCGTGTTGGCATCGCGCGGCGGCGCCTTGATGCGCGTGGAGGTGTGATGGGTGGGATCCAGCACCGGAATGAAATCGGTGCTTTCCTCCGCCGCGCCATAAAGCGGTCCACCCGCATTCACACCGGGATTGCGCCGGTCGGTGGCGACTTCGTCATGCAGATAGTGGGTGGGGCTGTGCCAATCCCATAAAGTGACGACGATGTTGCGCTCCACCCCTTGCGGCCGTGGCGGTTTGGCAAAGGGCAGTTCGCCCGCCCGGATGCGGTCGGTCCAGTCGCCGAACAGCGCCAAGGCGCGCTTGGTATCGACCCGGCCGATGCCGTTGATCATGGAGTTACCGGCCTGGCCGACCTGGATGCGGTGCTCCCAGGCTTCGGCGGAGGAATTGAACTTGCCCAAAGCGGGCAGGTAATCGCGCGTGGCTTCATTGCCCATCTGATGACAGGTGAAGCAGCCATTGGTTTTGACCACGTCCAGCCATTGGCCCTGGCTTTTCATCTTGGGGTCCATGCCATTGCCGGCCGGCTTGGGCCCGGTGCCGGGAAATTCATTCGCCGCCGGAATGCCCAGCATGGCGTACCAGTACATCGCCGGGTAATAGCGCGCCGCCGCCGCGTCGTTGGGCGCGGGCATGGCTTTCAGGGTCAGCATCTTGCCGGGCGCGGAGGTCACCTTGGGCGAATCCACCAGGCCATAGCCCCGTACCCAGATGCGATAACTGGCGCGCGGCAGGTCAGGGATCAGGAAACGGCCCTGATCGTCGGTCACCACGATCTTGGCATATTTGGTGGGAAGGTCCGTGGTTTCGGCGATCACCCAGACCCCGGCCTCCGGGCTCTTGGCGCCGCTCACGGTGCCGCCAATGTCATCGCCGTCGATGGCGGGGGCGTTCTGCGCGGTGCCCGGCGCAACGGCGAACCAGAATGCGGCGGCCGCGCTCGCGGCCAATGCTCCACCCAGAAAGAGTTTTTTTCTCATGTCCGTTCTCCGCCCATGAGTTCACGGCTCCAGGGCCGCGCGAAACCCTAGCACTTCAGCTTGAAATTTCAGAGTCCCGGCGCGACCGCCGGTTTGCGGCTGCTAACCCAGCTCGACCGGCTGGTAGCCGGGCGCGCGCGTCCGCCACAGGATGGCGAGCATCAGCCCCTTGGCGCGCGGCAGGACCGCCAGCGAGATGCCTGCGAACAGCACCGACCACAGGGTCATCGCCCCCCAGGTCGGCAGGAAGTCGACATTGACCATGAAGGCGAAGGGCAGGAAGACATGCCCGACAATAATGATGGTCAGCCAGGGCGCGGCGTCATCGGCGCGGATCTGGCCGAAGGATTCGCCGCAGGACGCGCAATTTTCGACCTGCTTGAGATAGCTCTTGAACAGCTTGCCTTCGCCGCAGCAGGGGCAGCGGCCTGACAGGGCACGAAGGCCGGCGGTCTTCAGGACGACGTCAGTGTGCTGGCTCATGCCCCAGATATAGCGCGCGGGGCGGGCCTTTCACCCCGCGCGGATTGTCCTGCGACAAGCTTGCGCAGCCCGATTCACCAATAGCCATAGCCGCGCGAGTCCCAGCGGGGCGGTGGCGCGGGACGCGGGGGATAGTCGCGCCACTCCCAGCCGCGCGGCGGGCCATAATTGCGTTCATAGCCGGGCTCGCGATAGCCGTAAGAGTCCTGGCTATAGGCGCGGGGCCGCTCGCGGATCTGATAGGCGCGGGGACGGGGCGGCAGGTCCTGCTCTTCCGCCGCCGCATAGGACGGCGCGACATCGTCTTCTTCCAGCAGTTCTTCTTCTTCAACTTGCGGCTCGGGCATCCGGGCGGCGGCGCGGCCGTAAGGATTGGCGGCAAAGCTGTGCTGCGGCACGCCGCCGATGGTGATGTCGCCCGGAACGGGCCGGGCCTGCGCCATCCTGACCTCCGGCATTTTGACCAGAGGCGCGGCGACGGCCAGCGGTTTCTCCGCGGACTTGGGCGTGACTGTCCTGGCCAAGACCGGGCGGGAGTCCTTGCAGATGGTGCCGATATCCATCCCGGCCGAACGCGCTTCAACAAAGCTGGCCAGGGTGCCGTCATTCTGCGCTGACGCAGCGAACAGCGCCCGCGCATCGGCGCAGAAGCCTCTGGTGTCGCGTGCCTGTTCCAGGCCGGAGATATTGGCCGCCTTGGTCTTGAACGTGTCGTAACCGGCCTCGCCGCGCTCGCCGCCGCGCCGCACGAAAAAGCTTTTCAGCGCCGCATCGGACGATTGCAGCTCGCCGCGATAGGTCTTGATGAAGCGGTTATAGGCGTTCGCTTCCTTGCACTGCAGGGCCGCGACCATCATCGCCTGATGCATCACCGCAGTCTTGAGCGCGGAGGCCTCGCTGGGCGTGGCGCAAGCGGCGCCCCAGGCCGGAGTGGCGAAAGCGATCAGCAGGGTGGTGGCGCAAGTTGTGTGAAACAGTTTCATGGTGGTTCCCCCTAATTGGCCGACGCGGTGCGGGTGCGTTCGCAGCGCCCGGCCGGCGGTTCAAAACGATCCAGATGCGCCACCACTTCGCCCGCGCCGCCGCCACAGGCGATCCAGCGGAAACGGTGATGGGCGTCTTTTTCCTTCAGGCTGCTGTCGGCGCTGAGCGCGCCAAAGCCATTGGCCGCGACGCTGCCGGCCACCGGACCCCTGTCGCAGGCCGCCAGACTGCTTCCGCTTGCCATGCAGTAAGAGAACTGCACCGCAAAGCCGCAGGCGTTGCGAAAGCCCCAATGGCTGCCGTCGCTGTCCACTTTCAGGCAAGTGGAAGCGGCGTCCTTGTCGGGCGCCTTGGGCGCCAGGGCGGCAATAGTTTCGCCGACCGAAGACGCGCTCTCATCCACCGGACGTACCGGCGATGAACGCACGGCGACCGCTGCCAGTCCCTTGTAATCGCCGATGCGATAAGACGCCTTGGCGGCGCGGACCGGCGCTTTCACGCTGGACTGCTTTTGAGGCTTGGTGGAAACCGGCGGCGCACTGCCCATCGCCACGGGTGCAACTGCCGAGGAACAGCCGCCGCCGGTTTCGCCAGCCGCTACGGGCAGGCCCAATCTGCTGGCATACGCACTCAGCGCGGCTTTCTTGTCGGCTTCGCTGAAGACATGCCCTGCCGGGTACCAGCTGCGGCAGGACGGAATGCCGTCGCTCTCCAGCGCCATCTGCACGCCTTCGCCATTGGACGACAGCATGGCGGAGCGGCCGTCCGCATAGCGCACTTCCACGCCCTTGGCTGTCAGGCGGAAAAAGCCGGTGACGCTGGTTCCGACGCCCGGCGCGCCGGTGTCTTCCACCACCGTGCCCATGCGGTCGGTCATGAAGGTGAAAGTCGTCTTGCGGGCATTGCCGTCGGACGGCATCACCTGCAACTCCATGCCGCCTTCGATCTGGTTGAGGGTGATGGACGAGCCGTCCAC
>JBBSKJ010000274.1:0-3898 GCA_038256475.1 Micropepsales bacterium
CAGACCAATGACCTGATGGGGGTGCTGTCGGCAACCCCTTCGGATGTCTGGTTCTGGTGCTTTTTCTTCGGCTTGTTATGGGGCTTTGGCGGCCTGACCTTCGGGCTGACCATGCGCTATCTCGGCCTGTCGCTGGGCATGGCGATCATCATGGGCCTGACCGCCACTTTCGGTACGCTGATGCCGCCGCTGTTTTCCGGCGAACTGCTCTCCACACTGATCTGGACCCTGAACGGCCAAATCATCCTGGTGGGTCTGGTGGTGTGCCTGGCCGGCATCGCGGTGATCGGTCGCGCGGGCCGCGCCAGGGAGCGCGAGCTGCCTGCTGACGTCCAGCGCGCGTCCATAGTCGAATTCGACCTGCGCAAGGGCGTGATGGTGGCGATTTTTTCCGGCGTGATGTCGGCCTGTTTCGCCTATGGCCTGGCGGCCGGGGAGCCGGTGCGCGCTCTGACCCTGGCGGCGGGCACCGCGCCCCTGTGGCAGGGCTTGCCGGTGCTGTGCATCGTGCTGCTGGGCGGCGCCACAACCAACTTCATCTGGTGCGCTATTCTGATTGCCAAGAACCGCACCGGCCGCGAATTTTTCGGTGGCGCGGGTCCGGCAGCGGACGGTGTGGCGCCGCCGCCCCTGCTGCGCAATTACCTGCTATGCGCCCTGGCCGGCATCGCCTGGTACTTTCAGTTCTTCTTCTACACCATGGGCGAAAGCCAGATGGGGTCTTACGGCTTTTCCAGCTGGACGCTGCACATGGCCAGCATCATCATCTTCTCCAGCCTGTGGGGCTTTGCCTTGAAGGAATGGCGCGGCGCCAGCGGCCAGACACTGACCCTGGTGTTCAGCGGCCTGGCGCTGCTGGTCGCATCGACCGTCATTATCGGTCTTGGGAATGCGATGGCCTGAATGCGGATCGGTTTTACCCTCAAGCTCAATCCCGACAAGATCGCCGCGTATGACGAGTCGCATAGCGCTGTCTGGCCGGAGATGCTGGCCCTGCTGAAGCAAAGCGGCATCTCGAAATACTCCATCTTCCGCCGCGACGCCGAACTGTTCCTCACCTTCACCTGCGACGATTTTGAAAAGACGTGGGGCGAAATCGAGAAAAGCCCGGTCAATGCCCGCTGGCAGCAGGCGATGGCGCCCTTTTTCGCCCCCATGGCCGAACGCAAGCCCGGCGAGCGCTTTCCCATGTGGCAGGAAGTGTTCTATCTGGATTGATCATGGCGGCCAGAAAATGATCGAAGGTGATTTCGACTACATCGTGGTGGGCGCGGGCTCGGCCGGTTGCGTGCTGGCCAACCGCCTGTCCGCCGACCCGTCCAAGCGCGTTTTGCTGCTGGAAGCGGGCGGGCATGACGACTGGATCTGGTTTCACATTCCGGTCGGCGATCTCTATCTCATCGGCAATCCGCGCAGCGACTGGATGTTCGAGACCGCGGCGGAACCCGGCCTGAACGGCCGCAAGCTCAACTATCCGCGCGGCAAGGCCCTGGGCGGCTCCTCCAGCATCAATGCCATGCTCTCCATGCGCGGCCAGGCGGGTGACTATGACCATTGGCGGCAACTTGGCCTTGAGGGGTGGGGCTGGGACGATGTCAAGCCAATCTTCAAGAAACTGGACCGGCATTTTCTGGGCGATACTGAGCATCACAGCGCCGATGGCGAACTGTCTGTGGAACAGCCGCGGGTGCGCTGGGAAATACTGGACCGCATGATCGATGCCGGCCAAGAGATCGGCATCCCCAAAAGCGCCGATCCCAACACTGGCGATAATGAAGGCAGCTATTATTTCCACGTTAACCAGAAGCGCGGCCGGCGCTGGTCGGCGGCGCGCGGCTTCCTCAAGCCGGTCTTGCACCGCCCCAACCTGCGGCTGGTGACCGACGTGCAGGTCGAGCGGGTGATTTTCGATGGCAAGCGCGCGGTCGGTGTGCGCTACCGCCAGGACAATCAGGTGTTCGAGGCCAAGACCAGGGGCGAAGTGCTGCTGTCATCCGGCGCTGTCGGTTCGGTGCAGATATTGCAGCGCTCCGGCGTCGGCCCGGCGGCATGGCTCAAGGAAGCCGGCATACCGGTGCTGCATGCACTGGAAGGTGTCGGCCGGAACCTGCAG
Source organism: Micropepsales bacterium (assembly GCA_038256475.1). GTDB lineage: Bacteria > Pseudomonadota > Alphaproteobacteria > Micropepsales > Micropepsaceae > Rhizomicrobium. The sequence continues at coordinate 2,114 of JBBSKJ010000274.1, forward strand.
GACCATCTGCAGCTGCGCGCCATGTATCATGTGAAGGGCGTCAAAACCCTCAACGAAATCTATTATTCCCTGCTGGGCCGTCCCTGGATGGCGCTGCAATATGCGCTTGCGCGGCGCGGTCCCATGACCATGGCGGCCTCGCAGCTGTGCATGATCACCCGCTCCGACGCATCGCAGGATCGCGCCAACGTTCAATACCATATCCAGCCCTTGTCGCTGGACTGCTTCGGCACGCCGCTGCACCGCTTCCCGGCTATCACCGTCAGCCCGTGCAATCTGCGCCCGACGTCACGCGGCACGGTCAAGATCACCTCGGCTGCGATGGATGCCCCGCCTGAGATTGCGACCAACTATCTGTCCACCGATGAGGACCGTCGCATCGCCGCTGACTGCATCCGTTTGACCCGGAGGCTGATGGCGCAGCCTGCTTTGGCGCAATACCATCCCGAAGAGTTCCGCCCCGGCCCGGACGTGGGCAATGACGACGCAGCCTTGGTCCATGCCGCGGGCGATATCGGCACCACCATCTTCCATCCCGTCGGCACGGCCAAAATGGGGCTGACCAGCGACCCGATGGCCGTGGTCGACGAGCGCCTGAGGGTGCACGGCCTCCCAAACTTGCGAGTGATCGATGCCTCGGTGATGCCGACCATCACATCCGGCAACACCAACACCCCCACCATCATGATCGCCGACAAGGGCGCTGCAATGGTGATCGAGGATGCCAAAAAAGCTTAGACCGGCGTCACCCATGCTTCGACAGGCTCAGCATGAGGACGAAAATATCCTCACCCTGAGCTTGTCGAAGGGTGAGAATGCAAGATGCTACGTCACCGGCGCGGGATTGAACAACGTCAAATCATTGTGCAGGCCCCATTTGTCGGCCCACACTTGTTTCCTGCCGCTGGCGACATCCAGCATCAGCTGGAACAGCTCCCAGCCCACCTGTTCAATGGTCTTTTCGCCGGTGGCGATGGGCCCCGCATCCAGGTCGATCAGGTCGTTCCAGCGCTTGGCGAGTTCGCTGCGGGTCGCAACCTTGATCACCGGCACCGCCGCCAGCCCATAAGGCGTGCCGCGTCCGGTGGTGAAGACATGCAGATTCATGCCCGACGCCATCTGCAAGGTGCCGCAGACGAAATCGCTGGCCGGGGTGGCGGCGAAGACCAGTCCGCGCTGGCGCACTTTTTCGCCGGGGGCCAGAACGGCGTTGATGGCGCTGGTGCCGGACTTGGCGACCGAGCCCAGGGACTTTTCGATGATGTTGGACAGGCCGCCCTTCTTGTTGCCGGGCGTGGTGTTGGCGCCGCGGTCCACGCCGCCTTGATCGAGATAGGAATCGTACCACTTCATTTCCCGCACCAGCGCGTCGGCCACTTCCTTTGTGGCGGCGCGGGGGGTGAGAAGATGAATGGCGTCGCGCACCTCGGTGACTTCCGAGAACATCACGGTGGCGCCGGCCCGGACCAGAAGATCGGCGCAGTAGCCCAGCGCCGGATTGGCGGTCAGGCCCGAAAACGCGTCGCTGCCGCCGCACTGCATGCCGACGATCAGTTCGGCGGCCGGCACTGTTTCGCGCTTCCTCCGATTGAGAATCTTCAGCCGGTCCTCGACCATGGACATGATGCCGTCGATCATGGCGCCGAAGCCGACAAAGGCTTCGTCCTGCATCCGAAAGGTGTTGTTGTTTTCCTGACCGGCCGGCAACAGCCGTTCCGGCGCCAGCTTTTCGCAGCCCAGGCCTACCACCAGCACTTCGCCGCCGAAATTGGGATTGCGCGCCAG